>JAKAQU010000254.1 GCA_021819535.1 Pseudomonadota bacterium
TCCGATCTAAACCGCATGCGCCCCCACCTTGGCCGCGATATTTTCGACACTCACGCTATAGGCCGGGCTTTCAGTCAGGATCGAAGGCGGGGTTTCGGCATGCGCCGGCGCGGCCAAATCGGCCCTCGGGCCAAATATCGCCGCACTTAACGCCATCGCCGAGAGCATGGCCAGGCGATGACTGAGGCGCGCAAAACGAAATCGCTGAGACATATCGGAAAATCCTTGCCATCGGGAAGCTCGGCGGAAAAACCAGCCGCCATCGCTGGCGGCTGGTCCTTATTCTGCCGTCTCGCGTGAGCGGGAGGTTACTTGGTCAGCGCATAGACCCAAACCACGCCGCCCTGCGGCACATCCGCCTGCCAGCCGAGCAACTCGCTCAACAGCGTCTCCTGGAACGCGGCATCGACGCCATAGCCCGATTGCACCGCGACATATTGCACGCCATTGACCTCATAGCTCGAGGGTGGCGCGATGATCCCGGAATTGGTGCGCGAATGCCACAACTCCTCGCCGGTCGTCGCGTCATAGGCGCGGAATTCCCGGTCATTGGTGCCGCCGCCAAAGACGAGATTGCCACCCGTCGTCAACAGCGAGCCCCACATCATCGAATGCGCATAGAGCTGCCGCCAGCCGGGCTCGCCGGTATTCACGTTATAGGTTTTGATTTCGCCATAGAACGGCGCCTTGGGATCGACGCTGAAGTGGAAATCCGGCACCGCGACCCCCGTCCACCACTGGCCGGGCACCCGCTCCTCGACCTTGCCCTCGAACTTGTTGCAGTGGTTCTCGTTCGACGGGATATAGACCATGCCGGTTTTCGGGCTGTAGGATTCATAGGGCCAATCCTTGCCACCCCAGAGCCCGGGGCAGAATTGCGCCATCTTGCCGGTCGCCGGCTTGTGGTCCATGTCGATCACCGGCCGTCCCGTCGTCGCATCGACACTCTTGAAGACGTTTTGCATAACGTAAGGCTGAGCCTTGAGGAAACCGATGCCGCCGTCGGATTTCCGCTGCAGCCAGTAGAGATAGCCATTGCGCTGCGGCGTGAGCAGGCCGTTGACCGTCGCGCCATCCTTCTGGAAATCGACCAGCATCGGCGCGTTCATCGCATCCCAGTCCCAATCCTCGTTCTGCTGGTACTGGAAATAGCCCTTGAGCTTGCCGGTCGCGCCGTCGAGGGCGAGCGTCGATGAGGTATAGAGATTATCGCCCGGTCTCTGGTCGCCAAACCAGGGCGAGCCGTTGCCAGTGCCCCAGAACACGGTATCCGTGGTCGGATCGTAATTGCCGGTCATCCAGGTGCTGGCGCCGCCGGTCTTCCAGGTGTCGGGTTTTTCCCAGGTGTTGCTGCCGGGCTCGCCGGGCGCCGGGATCGAGTAGGTTTTCCAGGCCGATTTGCCGCTATCGGCGTCGAAGGCCTCGACGAAGCCGCGCACACCGAACTCGCCGCCGGCGACACCGACCAGGATCTTGCCCTTCACGACGAGCGGCGCCATCGTCATGTAATAGCCGGTCTTCCAGTCTTCGACCTTGGTTTCCCAGACCACCTTGCCGGTGCGCGCATCGAGCGCCACCAGCACCGCGTCGAGCCCGGCGAGATAGACCCGATCGCCATAGAGGGCGACGCCGCGATTGGTGTTGTGGAGCGCGCTGAAACCCTCCGGCAGCTTGCGCTTATAGCGCCACAGCTCATCGCCGGTCGCGGCATCGAGCGCGATCACCTGCGCATAGGGGGTGGAGACGAACATCACGCCGTTATTGACGATCGGCGGCGATTCATGGCCGGAATCGACGCCGGTCGAAAATGTCCATACCGGGGTCAGGCCGCGAACATTGCTGCTGTTGATCTGATCGAGCGAGCTGTAGCTCCAGCCCTGATAATTGCCGCGCGTCATCAGCCAGTTCTGCGGCTCGGGATTGGTGAGCCGGGCATCGGTCACCGGCGTGTAATCGGCGCCGTGCGCGAGGCCGGCAAGCGCGATCGTCAGCGTCGCCGCGAGACACGTGCTAGATAACAATTTTTGCATCCTGGTCTCTCCCTTTGCGTTTCTGTTTCCGTCTGTTGTGGCCCATGAGCGTCGTGGGGGTTAGGCACTCTCCCCGCCAAGGCGCTCCGAGAACCCCGTGGCGACCACGGGAACCCCGTCGACAAGCTTGAGTGGCAAATGCGGCAAGGCGCGCGGCGCCGGCCCGAATACCAGTTTCGCGCCATCGCGCGGATCGTAGGTCGAGCCATGGCACGAGCAGACCATCATCTTCTGCTCGTCCGACCACGCATTCACCGGGCAGCCCTGATGCGTGCAGACGCCCGAATACGCGACCACGCCACCCGCCGCGCGGGCCAGCGTCTCGGGGCTCAAATTCGCGGGATCAAAGCGCGCGACGATAAGGAGGTTGAGCCGTGAGCCATCGCGCAGGACACCATCCGGGCTTTGCGGATAGGCCTGCACCTGCGGCCCGCCGAGCGGCAGATCGTCCGGCTTGATGACGTGGCCCTTGTTGGGGCCGGTGAGAAACACCAAACGATCGCCCGGCTGAGGATGCAACTCACTCGGATCGTCATCGGCACGCGCTGGGCGCACCAGCCACGGCACGAGCGCCAAGCCCGCACCAATCACGGGCCGGCGCCCCCAGCACGCGCCTTCCCTCTCCATTCCGTCACGTTCCGTCACGTATCACTCCCCAAACTTTCGCCCGGCGAATATTTTCCGCCTTTCGTTTTTCCGAAAATCTCAAGATTACAAACGAAACTCTTCCCCCGCGTCCTCCTCGCGGTGATCGGTGCGGAGCGTTGGCGCCCTTTTCATTTTGAGATATACCAGCTTAACCTATCGTCCCATAGACGTCCAGCATTGACACGACGATCTATTAAAAAAATTCCGCTTTATATGAACGATATATAGCAAACGCCATGAAATGTCGAAACAACGTCCGTGGCAAGCCACTAACCGTAAAGATGATAAGCGATATATTTATATAGATATTACGCTTGCCCGGCGCCATGTCCGCCGCGCCGCGCCGCGCTCGCTGGCATCGGCAGGGCGGCGAGGAAACCGTGGCGCTCCGCGCGAGCGGCGAAATTCGCATGACCCCCTTCCAATTCGCTTGCCGAGACGCCCGGCGATCGGGCAGGAAAGTGGTGTGAGCCACAACCTTCCTTTGCACCGCGCCGGCCCGACGCCGCGCCCATCCTCGCCCGAATGAGCATTGCGCGCATCCCTTCTTTCGCGTTTTCCGGGATCGAGGCGGTGCCGGTCGAGGTGCAGGTGCAGATCGCGCCCGGCCTTCCCGCCTTTCTCGTCGTCGGCCTGCCCGACAAGGCGGTGGGTGAGGCGCGCGAGCGGGTGCGGGCGGCGCTCACGGCGATGGGGCTTGCGCTGCCGCCCAAGCGCGTTCTCGTCAACCTCGCGCCGGCCGACCTCCTCAAGGAGGGCAGCCATTTCGATCTTCCCATTGCGCTCGGCGTGCTGGCGGCGATGGAGGTGCTGCCCGGCGAGGAGATGGCGCAGTTCGCGGCTCTCGGCGAATTATCCCTCGATGGCCGGCTCAACCCCGTTGCCGGCGTGCTGCCGGCGGCGATCGCGGCGGCGGCGCAGGATTTCGGTCTGATCTGTCCCGGCGCGCAGGGTGGTGAAGCGGCCTGGGCGGGGCAGATCGACATTCTCGCCGCCGCCGATCTTCTTTCGCTGATCAATCATTTCCGCGGCACGCAAATGCTCTCGCCACCTTCTCCGGCGATGCCGCCGCCGGCCGCCGGCGGGCCCGATCTCGCCGAGGTGAAGGGGATGGAAAGTGCTCGCCGCGCGCTCGAGATCGCCGCCGCCGGCGCCCATAATCTTCTTCTCATCGGCCCTCCCGGGGCCGGAAAATCGATGCTGGCGGCGCGGCTTCCCGGGCTCCTTCCCGATCTCACGCCGGAGGAGGCGCTCGAGGTCAGCATGATCCATTCGGTGGCCGGGATGCTGGAGGAGGGGCGTCTCGTCATGCGCCCGCCCTATCGCGAGCCGCATCATTCCGCTTCCATGGCGGCGCTCACCGGCGGCGGTCAGCGGGCGCGGCCGGGCGAGGTCTCGCTCGCCCATCGCGGCGTTTTGTTTCTCGACGAATTACCGGAATTTCCTCGCCCGGCGCTGGAGGCGTTGCGTCAGCCGATGGAGGCCGGGCGCACCACTGTCTCGCGCGCCAGTGCCCATATCACCTATCCGGCGCGGTTTCAGTTCATTGCCGCGATGAATCCCTGCCGCTGCGGCCATCTCGGCGATGCCGCGCGCGAATGTTCGCGTGCCCCGCGCTGCGGCGAGGATTATCTCAACCGGATCAGCGGCCCGCTGCTCGACCGCATCGACCTCACCGTCATGGTGCAGCCGGTATCGCCGGCCGAACTTTCGCGCGCCCCGGCGGGGGAGGGTTCGGCCGCGGTTGCCGCGCGCATCAGTGCGGCGCGTCGCCGCCAGCTTGCGCGGGGCGGGGCGCTCAATGCCGAGGCGGAGCCCGGCGCCATCGCGCTCGCCGGTGACGCGCGCGTTTTCGCCGAGCAGGCGGCAGAGAAATTGCGGCTTTCGGCGCGCGGTTTCACCCGCATCCTTCGTGTCGGGCGCAGCATCGCCGACCTTGCCGGCGCCGATGTGGTGCGTCGCGAGCACATCGCCGAAGCGCTCGCGTTCCGCCATCGCATTCCCGGAAAGGCTTTGTAGGTAAAAGCCTCTTTTGACTTCCGAAAAAGAAGCAAAAAGACTTTCTTTCCGTTCCCTCGGAGTGGCTATTTTCTCGGAATGGCAGTGCCTACGGCACTGCCAAACGGATAAAAGTTTTTTGGTTCTTTTTTTCAAAAAAGAACTTTTCTTC
>JAKAQU010000255.1 GCA_021819535.1 Pseudomonadota bacterium
AAAGTCGAAAAAGGCGAAAACCCCTCCGCGTCGGTGGTGTTCCCTTTCCGTTCGCCATCCCCAAGGGGGTTTTTCGGGATTTTCGGGATATTCGGGACAGGTGTTCCCGAAAAACACGTTTTTTGATGGTCGCCCTCAGCCTCGAGGAAGGCGTGCAAGAACCGGCTCATGGGATCATCTCCCACAACCGGGGATTGACCAGATAATCTCCTCGAGGACGCCCTGCCTGACCCGTAAAGGGAGCGGCCCGCAGCCATCCGGCTTCCTCGAGGCCACGGCACGCTTGCTTAATTGGTTCGCTCTCTCGCAACCCCGTGAGGCGAGCGGTGTCACGGATCAGCGAGACGTTCACCCGCTCAGGCCGTTGGTGGACGATCCAGGCGGCGAGCGTGCGCATGTTCCGCTCTTCGATGGAGACGGCACAATCGCCGAAAACCCGCGCCGCACCCGGCAAGAAATACCCGTCCACAAGCCCGGTAGCAGCCTGAACCGCCCGTCTGCTCACCCGATCAGGTTCGGGGGCTGCCGGATCGCCTGCGCACCACCAGAGATATTCCAGTGTGATCGCGAGCCGGAGCACCTGGCCGCGCGCCTTGCCGAGGGTGGATTTCACCAGCGGCGAGGCGGTGCCCTCGCGTTCCTGCATCTCGCGCCCAAAATCCTCGACGACGGCACGGGCGTCATCCTCTAGGTGAACATACGAGGGTAGCAACTCGCCGCCCTCGGTCTCGACCATGCGGAGATCAGCGAGACGGGTCAGGGATCGGACCGCGGCGGCAATGTCGGCATCGCGCGTTGGTTGTCGGAATGGTCGAGATGCCGGCCATGACCAGAGGAAGCGCGAGATCAGCCCATCGTCGGAATCTGTGAGCAGATCGTCGAGGCGATCGGGTTGGACGGTCCCGAAAAGCGCGAGCGAGAGGTGAGAGACGAAGATCGGATCGGGATTCTTCACGCGGTCAATTCGCATTGGGCCGCCTGACCATGCTTCGAGCCAGAATGGCCTGTCAGTTCCGCCGTTGGCATATCGAGAGAGGTTTAGCAGCCAAGCCGAGAGTTCGTCCCGCACGCATAGGAGTCCCTTCGGTGTGCCGGCGAGGATTTCCGTCAACTTTTCAATGGTGCTGTCCATGACCCTCGCTCGCGGCATGACCGGCTTCAGCGGGGCGATCGCTTCGTTGGGACGTGGCGGGACCGGCTCGCCGTTCTTGACGGCACGCGCAACGTCTTTCTCCCATTGTTTATTGATCGCGGCGGCGATGCTCGCGATCTCTTTCCAGGATTTGAGGGCCTCCGGGTGATCGCGAGCAAGGTGGTGCTCGATCTCACCCAGGACTGCACGCATAATCGGCGTTGCGCCGGACGTTTTGCCGGATGAGGGGTTGCCAACGCTCGCACCCCACAAGACCGGCGGCTCAGCCCATCCGCGCCAGGCGACGACCCAGCGGGCATTACCAAGAAGCGACGACGCCGCGACCAGGAGCGGCAAGGCGACGTAATCAACCGGGGCATTGGTCGATTCCGCCGCACCCTCCAACCATCGCCCCCAAAAATCCCCGAAAACCGCCAAGGGGAGAGCCGGCGGAGGCGCGCTCGAGCGGTTGAGAATATCGATGACGGGCTCCGGCCATGGCGCATCAGCGTCCGCGCCGAGGCCGCCGAGCGCCTCGCGCACGATATCCTGCACGTCGGCCGGGGCGGTCATCGGGCACCGCCTGCGCGGAGCGCGGAGCGGATGGTGGCGACGGTTTCCCGGCCATCGAGGCCGGCAGCCGTGGCGGCGGAGGCGAGTGCATAGACGATCTCGCCGGCGCTCAGCGATCCATCGGCGACAAAGCGGGCGAGCGCGTAGGTTTGGGTGTTCAAAGCCGCGTTGCGCGTGCCAGGCGCTGCCGAGGCGACACGACGGATCGCGTTCGCCAACGCACCCTCAGCATAGGCGCGCGCGCGGCGATCGTTGCCCTGCCAGGCGGCCGGGGGCGGCGGCGCATAGGCCGGGCGAGGCGGCGGCAACAGCCAATCAGGCCAGCGGGCAGGCTCGGCGTTGCACTCGATCGCGGCGCCAATGGCCGGCCAATAGACGACCGAGGCCCCGGTTGAGCGGATTTCGATGCCGCGACCGATCGCACCAAGGGCGACCGTGCGGAGTTCCTGTCGATGCTGGAAAACCACGTGCAATCCACCGGACCGCGTTCG
The DNA here is from genome assembly GCA_021819535.1 of Pseudomonadota bacterium. Lineage (GTDB taxonomy): Bacteria > Pseudomonadota > Alphaproteobacteria > Acetobacterales > Acetobacteraceae > Acidibrevibacterium. The sequence goes on from JAKAQU010000255.1 coordinate 2,197, forward strand.
CCACGCGAGAGTCTGGGGGAGTCGCTCGCGATTTTCTCGCCACCAGTCCATCCCGCCGTGTTGGTAGTCGATATCTAAGACGGATATGCCAGAGGGCCGCCCGGTTGCGATCGCGAGCAACACCACGTCCGGGCGCCCGAAAAGCTCGCGAAGGAGATCGGGGTCTCGCGTTGCGTCTTTGACACCATGCGAGCCCTTCAGCGGCCCTTTGCGATTCGTCGCCGGATAGGTCGCCCACCCGCGCGCGGCGAGCGCGAGAGCGTGCTGAAACATTTGATTTGCGCGGCCAGGGGGCAAACTGTAAAAATCACACATCGCATTATGCCTTTCCAGCCCGCCGCCGGTGGCTGCCGCGGCGGGTTTCTCTTGAGTTTCAAGGATTTAGGCGGCGTCGGCCGGGCGCGCGTCCGCTTCGCTGGTCGAGCGCCGAGCGGGCGTCAATTTCGATTGCGCCCAGGCAACGAGGTCGGATCGCCGATAGAGCGCGCGCGGGCCGAATTTGACGAATGGCGGGCCGCCGCCTCGGGTAGCGAGCGTCGCGAGCGTTGCGGCAGCGCACGGAATTCCGAGTTCGGCGAGCAGCGCCGAGGCGGCGCGGCGGTCGAGGAGAGGTGATTCGGGATTTGGCATGTCGGGGCCTCGCAAAGGGCCGCAATCGCGGCGTGAGGCGCCCTATCTATTGCAATTTTTTGCCGTTTTCTCTGGAAAAACTCGCCCCCGACTTCTTCCCTGCGATTTCGCAACGGTTCTGTGCACCGCCGCGAAGGCGTCGCACGATACGTTTGAACCGCCGAGGGCGAGCAGTCGCACTGCCAGCCGTGTCGCGATGCTCTGGGCGTTTGTGAGCGCCGTCGAGGGGGCAGGGTGCCCGCGCTGATCGGCGTCCGCGGCCAATTGCTCCGCGATCATCCTCCCCATCTCGCGCGCCCAGGCGTGCCATGCGCGTCGTTTATCGCGCCAGCCGAGCTTCGCCTCGTCGCTGCAAAACCGCGCCATGTGCTGGGCATAAACACCAGTCTCCGCAATCTTCTGGGCAAGCGCGGTCATCCTGCGCAGCCAGTCGCGCTCAGACGCGAAATAGCTCGCGGGCGCCAAGGCGAGTTCGGCCTCAAAACTGGTGTGCAGCTCGGGGGAGAGCTTGGCAATCAGCGACAAAGCCTCAAGATAAGTCGCCATCTTCGGCGATTTCAGCGTTGTAAGGCCCGGCTTTTTGTTTGAGCGCCAGCGTCGCATGTCGCGGATCAGCAGCGCAATCGGCTGCATTGGGGGAGGCAGCCCCAACTCAGGCAGGAAGATCACTCTGCCGCGTAAATTGGAAGGGACGTTTCGGAGGGCTTCATAAGTTTTGTTGAAATGATCCGCGAATTCGCGGGGCGTAGCGGATCCTTGTGGGTAGATTTCTGCCCATACAATGGCAACCTGATTGACGATTTCGAGAAATTCGGCGACGTCCGTCGTCGATGCGCGAAGCGGCGCCGGAGCTTCCTGCAGCGGCGTCGGTGCGGTATCGTCGGGATCACGATCAGCCACGCTTGCTCCTTGGCGGTCGAGGGCCGGGGCGGCGTTGCGAGCGCGGCCTCGGCCCGTTTCGTTCAGGCGGCGAGGGCGCGCATCACGGCCTCGGGCTCGCGGGCGATGACGGCGAGCAGGATGCGGGCCATGCGGTCGGGGCGGCGGCGGCCTTGTTCCCATGCCTGCAAGGCTTGCACGTCGATACCGAAGCGCCGGCAGAACGCCGCTTGCGACAGGCCAAGGCGCCGGCGGAGGGCAGCCGTGTTGACGGTCTCGGGGATGGCGGCCTGGTATTCGGTGAGGGTTATCTCGCCGCGCGCGTGAGCGAGGGCTTCCTCGGCGCCCGCGATCAGCCGGCGGCCGAGCGGGCTATGCCTCGCGGTCGAGCGCGGCGAGGATGCGGCGGAGGGCGTTTTTATCGGCATTGGTCAGGTTTTCCTTCGCGCTCTTGGCGTAAATGTCGAGCAAATAGAGGGCATCGCGAGCGGTCAGCACGAAATAGATCACCCGCGCGCCGCCGCTCTTGCCGCGCCCTGGCAGGGCGATCCGCGCCTTGCGAGCGCCACCGGTGCCGGGGATGACGGGCCAAGCCTCGGGGCGCGCGACAATCTCCGCCTCGGCCACCGCGCGCGCTTCGGCAGTGAGCAATCGCGCCGCTTGGCGCTCATAGCCGCGTGTCGCAATTACCCGCATACCGTAGCAAAGAATATATGACTTTGCCGCAGGGCCGCAAGCCCGATCAAGCCCGCAGCGGCACAACCTCGCCGGCGGGTTCGGCCTCGCCCATGAGGGCGAGGATGCGCCGCGCCACGGCATCGGCGGCGGCGAGCAGCACGGCATCGGCGGCGTGCGTATAGCGGCTGGTGACACTGCCGAGCCGGTGCCCGAGCAGGCTTGCAATGGCGAGTTCCGAATGGCCGAGGTCCGCCGCAATGGACGCGAAGGAATGGCGCAGAATGTGCGGGGTGATATCGCGCGGCAGGGTGCCAAGGGCGAGGATGCGCCGCGCGAAACCCTTGAAGCCCGTCATCAGCCCATCGCCACGGGTCGGGGGGAACACCAGCCGGGCATCGCCGAGGCGCGGCAGAGAGGCCAGCAGGTCGCAGGCAGGGCGGGAGAGCGGCCGCAC
>JAKAQU010000256.1 GCA_021819535.1 Pseudomonadota bacterium
ATCTAATCTCTCGACCGAGGAGATCTATGGCCCATTCCTGGCGCCGGAGATCGACGAGAGCCATCCTTGCGCCCCGGTCGGGGCTTACGGCATCTCCAAATTCGCGATCGAGCAGCTTGCCCGCGACGAGGCGCGCCGGCATGGGCTTTCGATCCTTCATGTCCGCACCTGCTGGGTGTATGGGCCGGGGCTGCCGCGCCCGCGGGTGCCGAAAACGCTCCTCGATGCCGTACTTGCGGGGCATGCGCTGCATCTGCCGCATGGCGCCGATTTCCGCGTCGATCATGTCTATATCGCTGATGTCGTGGCCGGCATTCTCCGGGCCCTCGATGCGCCGGCGCCACGCTTCGATGCCTATCACATCGCAAGCGGTGCCGCGCCTTCGCTCGGCGAGATCAGCGCCATTCTCTCTGAGCTCGTCCCCGGCGCCGATCTCTCGGTCGGGCCCGGAAATTATGAATTCGCCCCCGATGTTCCGGTGGTGCGAAAAGGTGCGCTCGCGATCGCCCGGGCGCGCGCCGATCTCGGCTATGCGCCACGCTTCGATATCCGCGCCGGTCTCGCCGCCTGGATCGCAGCGCGCCGCGCCGGCGAGGATTGATGCCATTGTGCCACGAAAGGAAACGACGCCATGGAACGCGAGCCCTTCATCCGCAACATCGCCGAAATCCCCTGGCGGGAATTGCCCGGGCATCATGGCGGCGCGCTCTCGAAATTGCTGGTCCATCCTGAGACCGCGGGATCGCGCCAGATCGATCACCGCATTTCCTGCTATGCGCCGATGGCGCGCGTCGCACTCCATGCCCATAAAATCCAGGAACAGGTCTATCATGTGCTGGAGGGCGAGGGGTTGATGGAGATCGCCGGTGAGCGCCGCGTGGTGCGCCGCCATGACGTGATTTTCCTCCCCCCGGGGGTTCCGCACGCCTTGGAAAACACCGGCACCGGCAACCTCGTCTTTCTCGTCGTCACCGCGCCGGTCAGCGACGAGGCCTGAGGATTGGGGATGCGCCGAAATTCTCCCCATCGAGACGGCCATCCGGGGCGCGCAGGAAAGGGAGGGCCGGCAATTCTTCGTGCGGAGCCATTCTGAAGGCGGAGACAACGGTCTCTCTCTGGCGCGGTGTCTCACGGGCGTTTCAGCGGCCGGTCGGCGTGTCCCTGGGGGGCGGAGCTTCCCGGTCGTCGAGGGCGCGTTCCATGCGGCGGTCGGGGATCAGCCAGAGAAGGGCGACGGCGATGAAGAGCAGCAAGCCGGTGCGTCGGAGACCGGCGGCGGCAAGGATGATGCCGGCGGCGTAGCAGACGGGCGATAATTTCCCTTTGAGGTCGCGGCCGATGGCGCGGGCGAGCAGGCTCTGCCGGCCATGGAGGCGGACCAGGGCGCTTTGCAGCACGTAATAGGCGAGGGCGCAGAGCAGGAGGTCGATGCCGTAGAGGAAGATGGGCCAGCGCGCGAAATGGGTTTCGCCCACCCATCTCGTGGCGAAGGGCAGCAGGGAGAGCCAGAAGAGCAGATGCAGGTTCGACCACAGCACGGCGCCGTTCACGTGGCGCACTGCCTGCATCATGTGATGGTGATTGTTCCAGTAGATGCCGACATAGACGAAGCTCAGGACGTAGCTCGTGAAGACCGGCCAGACCTCAAGCAGCGCGGGGAGATCGGCGCCGTGGGGAACGCGCAACTCCAGCACCATGATGGTGATGACGATGGCGAGCACGCCATCGCTGAAGGCTTCGAGACGGTTCTTTTCCATTGCACCCGGCCCCGCAGGATCTCCCTCGATGCGATGGCGTTCCCGTCATCCCTGACGCCGCCATCAATTCGAGAGGGTGAACGTGAACGGCACCTCGGCGGTTGCGGGAACCGGCGTGCCGCCGCGGGTGGCCGGGATGAATTGCCAGAGGCGCACCGCGTCGATGGCGGCGTGGTCGAGGGCGGAGGAACCGCTGCTGCTCGCGATGCGCACTGAATCGGGGCGGCCATCAGCGGTGACATCGACATAGAGCACGACCCGCCCCTGCTCGTGCCGCCGCGCGGCGATGACCGGATAGAGCGGCGCCGGATTGTTGGCGCCCTTGGCGAGCGGGCGCGGCGGGATCAGCGGTGCGGCGGTTGCGAGTTGCGGGCCGGCCGGCGGGTTTGCGGCGGGCGACGCGGCCGCGGACGCTGCGGGAGATGATTTTGCGATCCGTGCCGGCGCGGCATGGGTGGGGTGTCGGGGTTCGGCCGGCTTTACCGGCGACTGCGGTGTCATCGCCTGGACGGGTTCAGGAGAAGGCGCGGGCGCGTCTGCCAGCGGTTTCTCGGCCGCGACCGCGGGGTCGGGGGGGGAGAGTGCCGCGGTTTCCGCTGCTGCGCTCATGTCTTGCGGCGGCGGTGGGGGGGGCTGGTCGAGCGGCGCCGGCGCTGCGGATCGTTCGGTGGGCACGGCCGGCGGCAGGGCCGGGTTCGGCGCCGGCTGTTCGGTCGGTGCGAACACCATGGCGACGGTGCTTCCGGTATCGACCGGCTCGGGCGGCGTGAAATGCGACGCCCAGAGTAAGGTCGCGGCCAGCAAAACCGTGTGCAAGACGAGCGAGGCGCCGCTCAGGCGGCCGATCAGGGGCCGGGTTGCGGCGGCCGCCGTCCAGCGCTCGCGCCCGGCCTGTGCCGCGGCTGGCAGCCGGCCGATCGCCGGCTCCGGCCGCGCGGACGCCACGGCGCCTGCCGCGCGAGAGACGTAAAACGGCTGTTTCGGCTCAAACCGCATCGTCGCGAAAATCATCCCCTCCCGGCTCTTCTCGCCGCAGGTTTCCGCAAAACCCGCCGGGGAGGCAAGCCCAAAAGAGCAAAAGTTTTTTGTTGATGCGGGCGGTCACGCGGCGCCGCGCTCGATGCGTCGAGAAGCTCGTCATCATGTCGCCCTATCTGCCGACCTTCTTCGCCGGTCTGGTCGGGCGGCAGACGACGTCGAAAGCGCTGTCGCAGCCCTATTGGTAAGGTTCCGTCATCGCCGGCACCGGTTGCGGACGCCAGTCACGGAAATAGAGCCGCCCCAGGCTCGCCGCCAGCGCCATCAGCAGAACCTGCACCTGATCGAGATACTCGTGCAGATTGCCGGTGAGCAGCCGCTCTGTCGGCGCGGCGAAGACGAATTCGCGCAGATACTCGACCTGTTCGAGCGGCCCGGCGAGGCCGCGCAAATGATGAAGACGCGAAAGATCGCCGAGATGCGCCTCGATCCGGCGCACGCAGAGCAGAAGCGAACGCGGAAAAGAGGGGTCGCGCAGCAGAAAGCCGACGACGTCATCGATCGAGGCGCGCGCAGGAGAAATCTGGCGGAAGGCCTGATAGCCGGCGGCGGCGCGCAGCACCGCATACCATTGCGTGGTTTCCACGACTTTTCCGGTTTCGCCGCCGCGCGGGGTGAGGATATGGTATTTGATGTCGAGAAGGCGGGTGATCTGATCGGCGCGTTCGATCAGCCGGCCAAGCATGTAAAACTGCCAGCCCTGGCCGCGATACATCGTGCCCTCGGTTATTCCCGTATGGGCCTGGACGGATTCGCGGAGGCGGACACAAAGCCGCGACAGCCGATCGCCATCGAGATCGGCCGCCGTGATCTGGCTGACGAAGCGATGGAACATGTTGATCTGGCGCCACATCTCGGTCGAAATCAGTGAACGCAGGGTGCGCGCGTTAGTGCGTGCCGCGGCCAGGCAATAGGGCACGCTGGTCGGGTTTTGGGCGTCGAGCAGATAGAAGCGGCGGATCGCTTCGGGATCGTGCGCTGCCGGATCGGCGGCGGCGAAGCGCTCGGCATCGGCATTGATCGAGAGCAGGGCGGACCACGCCTCGGCCTCGCGGCCAGGGCTTTCGAAGCTCTGCGCAACGTCGATCAGCCGCGCCAGATTCTCGACCCGTTCGAGATAGCGGGCCATCCAGAACAGGCTTTCGGCGTCGCGGGCGAGAAGTTCGGGTTCGGCGCGCATGTCAGCCTCCTCCCTTCGCGCCGGCGGGCGGATCGGCAAGCACCCAGGTATCTTTCGACCCGCCGCCTTGCGAGGAGTTGACGATCAACGAATGGCGCCGCAGCGCGACACGGGTGAGACCGCCCGGCAGAACCCAGCTCTCGCGCCCGGTGACGACGAAGGGGCGAAGATCGACATGGCGCGGGGCGATGCCGTCATCGGTCAGCGTCGGGCCGACGGAAAGCGGCACCATGCGCTGGCTGATCCAGTTGTCGGGAGCGGCGAGCAGGGCGGCGCGCGCGGCTTCCAGCTCGGCGCGGCTGGCGCGCGGGCCGACCGTGATGCCATAGCCGCCCGATTCGCCGACCGGCTTCACCACCAATTCGTCGAGATGGGCAAGCGTATGCGCCAACGCTTCGGGCTCGCGGCAGATATAGGTCTCGACATTGGGCAGGATCGGCTCTTCGTCGAGATAATAGCGGATGATGCGCGGCATGTAGGCATAGACCGCCTTGTCGTCGGCAACCCCGGTGCCGACCGCATTGGCGATGGCGACGTTGCCTCGGCGCCAGGCGCCGATCAGGCCGGGAACGCCGAGCATGGAATCCCGGCGAAACACCGTGGGGTCGAGAAAATCATCGTTGAGACGCCGGTAAATCGCATGAACCGGTCGCAGCCCGACGGTCGTGCGCATATAGACGCGCTCGTTTTCGACCACGAGATCGGAACCCTGAACGAGCGGGACGCCCATTTCGCGGGCAAGGAAGACATGCTCGAAATAGGCCGCGTTGTAGATGCCGGGCGAGAGCAGCACGGCGCTTATCTTGGCATCCTCCACCGGGGAGATTAGATCGGA
>JAKAQU010000257.1 GCA_021819535.1 Pseudomonadota bacterium
GCGAAGGGGATGGTTGGCGGCTGAACGGGCAGAAAGTGTGGATCACCGCGGTGCCGCAGGCAACGAAGCTGCTGGTGGTCGCGCGCACCACGCCGGCCGCCGATGTTGCGCGCAAGGTCGACGGGATCAGCCTTTTTCTGATCGATTGCGCCCGCTCGGGGCTGTCCCATCGTGCGATCGACAAACTGGGCACCAACACGCTGCCATCGAGCATGGTGTTTTTCGATGAAGTGCGTGTCGACGGGGGCGAGTTGCTCGGCACGCTGGACGGCGGATTTCGCGAGTTGCTCGATGTCCTCAACACCGAGAGGATCGTGACGACGGCGGGGCTGGTTGCGACCGCCGAGCTAGCGATCCGGCTCGCGGTGGATTACGCGAAAGAGCGGCGGGTCTTCGGCGGGCAGCCCATCGGATCCTATCAGGGCCTACAGTTTCCGCTCGCCGAAGCGCATATCCGCGCGGAATGCGCGCGCCTGATGAACTACAAGGCGGCGGCGCTCTATGACAGCGGAGAGCCCTATGGCAGTGAGGCGAACATGGCGAAGTATCTCGCCGGGGAGGCGGCGATGCAGGCCACCGACCGGGCGATCCAGACTCTGGGCGGCATGGGGTACGCGAAAGAATCCCATGTCGAACGGCTGTGGCGCGATGCGCGGCTGTTCCGCTTCGCTCCGGTTTCCGAGGAAATGGTGCTCAACTTCATCGCCCAGCACGACCTCGGTATGCCGCGTTCCTACTGATGCCGGGTGCCGCGGCTCGAAAAGATCCGGCGATGGCTGATTTACATCGAGCCCGGTGACAGATAGAGTGAAAGAAAAACGAACGGGGAGACGTGACATGACAAAAGAAGGTGTCTGCCGCCGCACGGTATTGACGGCGGGGGTTGCGAGCATGATCTCGATGCCTTTCGTTGCCCGCGGCGCCGGCAACGCTGTGCGTATCGGCGTGCCGACGGTGCTTTCGGGGCCGATTGCGCTCCTCGGCACTTCCTCGCGCAACGCCCTGATGCTTGAGGCCGATCGCATCAACGCCGGCGGCGGGCTTGCTGGGCGCAAGATCGAGCTGATTTTTCAGGATGGCAAGGCGCAGCCTCAGGAAACCGCACGCATCGCGCGTGAAATGATCAATAGCGGCGGCTGCGAGCTGCTGATCGACGCAACCCCCTCCTCGGGCGCGTTCGCGGTGCAGGAAGTGGTGCGTGATCTCGGGGTTTTATGCTTCCACACCGGCAGCGAGACGTCATCGCTCACCGCCGATCCCAAACTGCGCGCCCCGACCGCCTTCCGCTGTGCCCGCCAGGGGGTGCATGATAGCATCGCCGGTGGCGCCTATCTCGCGCAATTCGCGAGCGAGCATAAATTCAATAAATGGGCGACCTGCTCGCCCGATTACGCCTATGGCCACGACACGACCGTGCAATTTCTCGATTTTTTCCGGCATTTCAAGCCGGATATCGAGATCATCACCCAGGCTTGGCCGAAACTCGGCCAGCCCGACCTCACCGAGGTCATCACCAAATTGATCCAGGCCAAGCCACAGGCCTTGTTCACCCTGCTTTATGCCGGCGATCTCTCGGCGTTCATCAATCAGGGCAATGTCTATGCGCTGTTCGGAGCGATGAGCGTTTGCACGCCCAATGTCGATTACCCGGTGCTCAATGCCATCAAGAATCTGCCCGATGGCATCCAGTCCGGCACGCGCTATTTCGAGGACTTCCCGGCACTTCCCGCTAACAAAGCGTGGGGGGAGGCCTATCGCACACGCTTTGGCGAATACCCGACGAACTGGTCATGGCAAAGCGCGGCCTCCATGATGTTTCTTGAGGCCGCCGCCAAAAAAGCCGGGACCGCGGATGGCAAGGCGCTGGTTCCAGTGCTTTCCGGGCTGACTATCGATTGTCCCTTTGGCGTCGATGGCCGCATCACCATGCGCGACGATCACACCATCATCGATTACGCCATCGGCTGGGGCCACACCATCGCGAAGCCGCCGTTCATCACCGGCGTCAAGGCGGCCGATTGGGGACAGATCATAGAACTGGAAACCGCCTGGAAAAAACAGCAGGGCTATATCTGAAGCCGTCGCGCGGGTTGCATCACCATGGATCTTGAAGCCCTCGTAGCGTGTTTCGGAAGCCTGGCCTGCGTGGTCACGCAAACCACGAGCGGCTTGATCGTCGGCTTGTTGCTGTTCCTGGTCGCGGCCGGGCTCACGCTGATTTTCGGGGTGCTGAAAATCGTCAATTTCGCGCATGGCACGTTCTACATGCTCGGCGCTTATATCGCCTACAGCGTCTTGCGGGCGAGCGGCAGCTATGGGCTCGCGGTGCTGGCCGCGGGTGCGGCGATGGCGGTGTTCGGGGTCGCGTTCGAGCGCTTCCTGATCGCCCGTGTGTATGGCGGCAACGTGCTCATGCAGTTGCTGATCTGCTATGCGGTGGTGTTGATTTTCGATGATCTCGTGAAATTGGTCTGGGGCGCGGATTTTCACGCGATGGGCATGCCGGATGCCTTCCAGAGAGCCCCGATCTTCATCGCCGGCGGCGTCGTGCCGCCGTTTTATGCCGGGCTGATCGCGGTCTCGCTTTGCCTGGCCGCCCTGCTCGGCCTCGGCCTCGGTGTCACCCGGATCGGCAAGATCATCACCGCGGCAGCCGACAACCCACAGATGGTCTCAGCACTCGGCATCAACACGACGGCGCTCTTCGCCTTGGTCTTCGGCCTTGGCGGGGGGCTCGCCGGGTTGGCCGGGGCGCTCGCGGCACCCGTGCGCTCGCTCTCGCCGGGGATGGGATTTTCCGTGCTCATCGAGAGTTTCATCATCACCGTGATCGGCGGCATGGGCTCGATCGCCGGCGCCCTCCTCGCCGCGATCGGGATCGGGCTTTTGCGCGGCTTCGGGACGATCGGTTTTCCACTTTTCACCGATGGACTGATCTATGCCGCGATGATCCTGGTTCTTTTGCTCCGGCCGAGCGGCTTGTTCGGCCGCGAAATGGTATGAGATGACGCCGCTCGCGCGCGAGGGCGGGATCGCGCTCATCGTGCTCGCCCTTCTGCTCGGCGCGCCGGCGCTGTTCTCAAGCCCGGCCTTCGAGGATTTCATCATCCGGCTCAGCGCGCTCGCACTTTTTGCGAGTTCGCTCAATCTCCTCGTCGGCGCGAGCGGGATGATTTCTTTCGGACACGGCATGTTTTATGGCTTCGGCGCCTATGCGTTCGCTCTTCTCATGCAGCGGACGGCGCTCTCACTGCTGCCGGCGTTCCTGCTCACGCTTGGGCTTACCGCACTTGCCGCACTTCTCGTCGGTGGTGTCTGCATCCGTCTCAAGACGATCTATTTCGCCTTCGTGACCTTGGCCATCCAGATGCTGTTTTACAGCGTGATCATCTCCTGGGAGAGCCTCACCGGCGGCGACCAAGGATTGCGCGGCGGCATCCCGCGCCGGGTCATCGCCGGGCTCGACATCAATCATCAGCGCCATCTCTACCAAGTTTGCGCGCTTCTCCTGGTTGTCGGCCTCTTTGCCATGCGCCATATCACGGCAAGCCCGTTCGGCATGACGCTTCGCATGATCCGCGACAATGAAGCCCGCGCCGCTTTCCTTGGCATCCCGCTGTGGCGGCCGAAGCTCGCGGTTTTCGTGCTCGCCGCGGTGTTTGCAGCACTCGGCGGCGTGCTCGCCAGCCTCTTCGTCTCGGGCGCCTATCCCGAACTCGCCGATTGGCCGATTTCCGGCCAGGCGATCTTCGCGGTCATGCTCGGTGGCATCGAGAGCTTTCTCGGGCCGCTCGCCGGAAGCGCCATTCTGCTCGCCCTCAATGACATTTTCACCCGCATCACCGAGTATCATGGTTTGGTGCAGGGTGGGGTGATTTTGCTTTTTGCGCTCGGGCTGCGCCGTGGTGTTCTCGATTTCCTGCGCCGCGATCGCGCGCGCGGCGAGGCGGCCTCGCGGTGAAGCTCGAGGTGCGTCATCTGACCAAGCGTTTCGGTGGCGTTGCCGCCATCGACGACGTGACGCTGGCCTTTCCCTCGGGGTCGCTTTCGGCCGTCATCGGGCCGAACGGCGCCGGCAAAAGCACGTTCTTCAACCTCATCTCGGGCGCGATCAGGGCCGATGGTGGCCATGTTCTGATCGACGGCGAGGATATCACCGCACATGGCCAGGCGGCGATCGTGCGGCGCGGCCTCGGCCGGGCATTCCAGGTCGCACGATTTTTTCCGACGATGACGGTGCGCGAGAATCTGATGGCCGCGGTCGCAGCCCATCGTGGCCAATGGGGTGATCTGATGCGGCGCTTTCCGCCCCCCGGCGCGTCTCCGCGCGCGCGCGAGATCGCCGCCATGCTCGGCCTTGCCGACAGCAGCGATCGCGTGGCCGCGACACTCTCGCATGGCGACCAAAAGCTGCTCGATATCGCGCTTGCTCTTGCGCTTGAGCCGAAAATCCTCCTTCTCGATGAACCGACGGCCGGGATGGGCCCGGAAGAGCGCGCGCGCATGATCGACCGGGTGCAGCATGTCTGGTCGGAGCAAAAACTCACCCTGGTTTTCATCGAGCATGACATGGACATCGTCTTTCGCATCGCCGAGCGCATCGCCGTTCTGTGCTACGGCCGGCTTTTGGCGGCGGGAACGCCGGCCGCCATTCGTGGCGATCCCGCGGTTATCGCGGCCTATCTCGGCACCGAGGTGCTGGCACCATGACCACTCTCCTCGAAGTCACCGATCTTGACGTCTATTATGGCGCAAGCCGGATTCTGTCCGGCGTGGGCTTTGCCCTCACCGCTGGGC
>JAKAQU010000258.1 GCA_021819535.1 Pseudomonadota bacterium
CGGGGCTCGCAGGGCTCGCCCTCGCGCGGCGGCGGCGCCAGGCCGGGTGAGTGCCGCGTGACCTCTTGACAAATCTCGCCGAGCGCCTAGGGGTGGTCGCGCTCGGAGACAAAACGGGGTCGGGCGGCGGAAGCCGCGCGGCGAGACCGGAAAGACCGGGCTTATCCATCCTTCTCTTTGCGAGAGAAGGCGGCTCGCGCAGTCGAGCCGCCTTTTGTTTTTCGCCCGGCTTTTACCGGCACGGCGCCCATGCCGGGTGCCCGCCTCACGCGGCGGCACGGATCGAGGCGAGGAAGCCATCCACTTCCTCGCGCAGCTTTTCCGAGAGGGTGGAAAGCCCGGTCACGGCGGCCAAGGTCTGGCCCGCGGCCGAGACGATCTCGCCCGAGGTCGCGGTGATGCCACCGAGATTGCGGTTGACCTCCTCGGTGCCTTGCGCCGCGCGCTGGATGCTGTCGGCGATCTCCCCGGTCGCGGCCCCCTGTTCCTCGACCGCGGCGGCGATCGCATTGGCGATCTCGTTGATGCGGCCGATGGTGCCGTCGATCCCCCGGATCGCGGCCACCGCCTCGCCGGTCGCGCCCTGGATGCCCTCGATCTGGCTCGCGATTTCCTCGGTCGCGCGCGCCGTCTGATTGGCGAGCGCCTTGACCTCGCTCGCCACCACGGCAAAGCCCTTGCCGTGCTCGCCGGCCCGCGCCGCCTCGATCGTCGCGTTCAGCGCGAGGAGATTGGTCTGGCCGGCGATATCCTGAATGAGGCTCACCACCTCACCGATCTTTTGCGCCGCCTGCGCAAGGCCGGTGATCTTTTCGTTGGTGCGGCGCGCTTCCTCGGCCGCCTGGCCCGCGACCCCGGCCGAGTTCGCCACCTGCTGGCTGATTTCGCGGATCGAGGCGGTCAGTTGCTCGGTCGCACTCGCAACACTTTGCACATTGGCCGAAGCGGCGTCGGAGGCGGTGGCGACCATGCCAACGCGCGACGCCGCGTCATTGGCGGCCTCGCTCATCACCGTCGAGGTCGCGCGCATCTCGGTCGCGGACGCCATCACGCTTTGCGCGAGCCGGCCAACCCGCGCCTCGAACCCATCGGCGAGGTGATGGCGTTGCGCCAGCGCCTCCTCCTTGAGCCGGCGCTCGGTCGCGCGCTGCTCGGCGATGGCGGTGCGTTCGGCCTCGCGCGCGGCCGTGATATCGGCCATCTGGCGGGCCGAGCGGGCGATCATCCGCGCCAGGGCACCGGCCAGCCACATCAGCACCCCGGCCTCCGCCACCAGGATCACGGCATGCAGCACGACACGGAAGAAATCCGCCCCACCCGGATAGATCGCCGCCGGCAGTATGAAATTCAGCGCCAGATGATGAACCGCAACCGCCGCCGCGCCGGCGAGGATCGCGCCCTCGTCGCAATAGACGACGAGGCCAGCGAGGGTTGCGAAGAAATACATGTGCATGTCGATCTGCCAGGGATTGCCCGCCATCTCGAACACGGTCAGCGCCACCATCCCCATCGCGGCGACCGCAACGACGAGGCGCGTCGAGGCCCCATTGCCCGCGAGCCGCCAGGAAAGCGTCGCGGCACCAGCGAGCGCGAGGGCGAGCAGGGCCGGCAGCAGGAGCGGCAGGCCGCGGAGCACGGCGATGGCGACGACGAGCCCGACATTGGCAAAAAGGAAGGCGATCAAGCCGCGGCTCGCGCTCTCGCGCAGCCGGGCGAGGGTGTCGGGGCCGGTCATGGTGCCGGCGCCGGTCTCGGAATGGCTCATGATGAGATTTTTCCAGTGCAGCCACCAAGGGCTTGTGGATCGAGGAAGAACACGGCGCCGGCGCGAATGACCGCGACCCCGGCCGCAGAGGCGGCAAGGAAGCTTCGCGTCGCGCCCCACCATGGGGGAAAAACGACAGCGACCGAAGCACCCGGTGCTTGCGGTGGCGCGAGCGAGAGGCCCGCGAAGGCGAGCGTGCTCGCGACGAGCAGCAGCGTCGCATTCGCCGCCGCCGGCCAGCGGCGCGCCGGAGATGTGGTTCGGGGCCGTATCATGCGCCCGAACGTAACGGTGTCTGGTCAAGAATGGATTAAAAGGCCGTGTTAGGAGTGATAAGCGCAGGGGCTTTGCCCCCGCACCCCCACCAAAGGCAATGCCTTTGGAAACCGCTCTTTCGGAAACCGGTTTCAGGCGCCCTCCGCTCGCAAGGGGAGGGGGAGAGCGCCCCGGCCTTATGTTAAAGCGGCTCGTTTCTAGCGCGCGTCGCGCCGGGCGCGGCGGCGGAGGAAACCGAGCGCTGCCAGCGGCCCACCGAGCAGAATGAGGCTCGCCGGCTCGGGCACCGAATTTTGCTGCCCGGTGATCGTCAGCCCTGGGTTCGAAATCGGCGGGTCGGGGAGCGACACGAAGGCCGAGGCAGTGGTGATCGCAGGGCTGCCGGTGATGAACTGATAGTCGCTCGAGGCGCCGCTATCCGCCGACGTCGCGGTGAAGAGCGGGGTGGAGCTATCGACGGTGAACACCACCGTGGCCGGATCGCTGCCGATAATACCAAGAATTTGGATTACATCGGGCGAAGTGCTGATGACATCGATCGAGGCGTTGCTGAAGCTTTGCACGACACCCCCGGACGTGTAGGTGCCGGCAGCGGGGGCAAGGATCCCATAAGCCTGGCCGAGCGGATAGCCGCTCGCGAAATTATCCGCCGGCACGGCGAGGGAAAGGGTGAAAGGGCCGGAGCCAAATGGAATGCTCGGTGACGCGAAGCTCCCGGTCAGGGTGATATCGTCTAGCGTTATCAAGACGCTGGCCGCGGCCGGGCGGGCGGCGAGCATGGAGAGCGCGACCAAGGACGCGGCGATGGGGAAGGCATTGCGGCGCATGGCGTTTTCCTCATGAATACATGACGATTAGCCAAGTATTAACTATGCGCAACAGGGCCGTCAATTATTTTCGGCCGCTCCCCTCAATTCCCCGGAATGCCGAGCGCGTTTTTCGGATCGACGATGTGGTGCGGCGGCGGCTGGGCCGGGGCGAGCACCACTTTCCAGGCGCATTGCGGGGTCTGATAGACGCCGCTGAACACGCCCTTCTCGATCCGCCCGCTGAGCGTCAGGAGATAGGGCGGGTGATTGGGCGGCGCGGTGTTGAGCCGCGCCAGCACCTCGCCCTCGCGGCTCATGCTGCCGCGGACGACGAGGGCCCCGTCATTCGGCGTGAACGCGACGCTGAGATCGGCGGCGCGGGTGATGAGCGTCGCCGGCATCGAATCGGTGCAATGGATGCCGCCCATCGGCTCGATTTCGCCGGTGAAGCGCTGATCATAGGCGGCTGTGCTGAGCTGCTTGCCGATGGTCTGGCAGCCGCCGAGGGCCGCAAGGAGGGCGAGCGCAGAGGCAGCGCCGCGCATCGGCTAGAGCGGGGAGACGGCGACCTCGGCGGTGCCGCGGGCGAGGATGCCGAGCTTGCGCGCCGCCGCCGGCGAAAGATCGATCACCCGGGCACGGTTGCCGGCGCGGTCGGTGATGGTGACATCGACGAAGCGGTCGGTTCCGACCAACACCACCCGCACCTTGGTGCCGAGCGGGAGCCAGGGATGGGCGGCGCTCATCGCGCGGTCATCGAAGCGGGCGCCGCTCGCCATGCGTTTGCCGTGAAATCCCGGGCCATACCAGGAGGCGGTGCCGATTTCCGGAGCCCCGCGGCCCTGCCGCGCCCGTGTGCGCGAAAGCCGGTGGCGCTTGGCGGCGGTCTCTTTGCCCCCGGCCTCCGCGAGCCCCGCCGCCTTGGCCCCCGGCACCGAGAGCGCCAGCACCAGCGCCGCCATCGCCCCCGGCAAAAGCCTCGCCCGCCGCATCACCACTCTCCCAACCCGCGCAACATCGGCGCAAACAACCACGAAACCGCTATCGGGCGCAAATTCGGCGAAATTTTGGCGCGCCTGCCCTCGTGACAAATCAGATGGAAATTACCATTATCTCGTAAGAATTGGGAGAGGGTCGGGAATGCCGTTTAAACCAATCAATCCGCGGAATGCGATTGTGGAGGCTTCCGTTTACATCCATTTCAACCGACCGGTGGCCCAAAACGAAACCGATGCGATCCGCGCTCTTCACCAACGTAAATTTGCAACTGAGTTGCCAAAATTAGAAAATTCCACGGCGATTTCGGCGCGCCCCGGCTTGCCGCCATTTTCGGCGCCCATGTTGACGATGGCATCGTTCATGAGAGACGGGTATTTTGATACCAAAATAGCGCTAAGCAATCAACTTCTTGCCATAAGTTTCCGGAATTATGCGAATTGGTCAGATGTGTCGGAAAAAATCAAAGACTGGTCAGACGAAATATTGCAGGCAATGATATCCGGAAAAACCGACGAAAACACACCAAATCTCAGTGTATTGTCTATAGGTCATCAAATTGTAGATGTTTTTGTTTGGGATGGAAATAAAGAAGAGGCATCACTTCAGGATCTGTTTCGTAAGCCAATGTCTAGGCTTCCTCAGGAAATTTGGGAAGCGAGAGGAGATTATTGGCTCGCCATTCATTCACGAAATACACAAAATCCAGAAGGACAATCAACTGCATTAATCAAACAATTGTAAATTGATACCAAGTGATTTAACGGATACATGATAATTTTATCAGTTCTCTCTACAATGTAGACATAACTTACCTGCAGCAAAATGAAGAACACGGAAAGGGATGTCGGTCTTAAGAACTTTCTGCGGCATCCAAATTACTTGGGTTTGAAGAAAATAAGGTAGACGAAATTCTTAATCAACTCGGATCTGACGGAGAAATTT
>JAKAQU010000259.1:0-3044 GCA_021819535.1 Pseudomonadota bacterium
GCATTCCTCGCCGAAATCAGCGCCTATAATGCCGCCGTGCGCCGCGATATTCCGTTCAATCCCAACGTCAAGGATGGGCGGCACACCGAGGGGCTTCCCATCCCCAAAAGCAACTGGGCCAACCCGATCGAGGATCCACCGTTCGAGGCTTATCAGGTGGGCTGCGGCGTTACCTTCACCTTCGGGGGGCTCCGCATCGATGAGGGCGCGCGCGTTCTTGATCAGGATTTTCGCCCGATCCCGGGGCTATACGCGGCGGGCGAGCTGGTCGGCGGGCTATTTTATTTCAACTATCCGGGCGGCACCGGGCTCATGAGCGGCGCCGTGTTCGGCAAACTCGCGGGCGGCACGGCGGCGGCCGATTTGCCGCGTCTTCGTAACAATGAGATGCCGGGCCCGATCTTGCCCAACCCCGCCCTCGCCTGAGCGGCGCCATGCCGGAGGCCGTCGATGTCGTGGTGATCGGCAGCGGGGCTGCCGGGATGGCGGCGGCGGCGCTGGCGGCGGCCGAGGGGCTTGCCGTCGTTCTGCTCGAAAAGACCGAAGCGCTCGGCGGCACCACCGCGACCTCGGGCGGCATGGTGTGGGCGCCGGGCAATGCCCATCTCGGCGCGGACGCGGCCAAGGATGTCGCGGCGGCCAGATCCTATCTCGATCGCGTCGTCGGCGGCGATGATCCAGGCGGGCGGCGCGAGAGTTTTCTCGCTCACGCCGCCCCCGCCATTGCCGCGCTCGAAGCACGCACCGAACTCCGCTTCCAGCCGGTCGCGCGCTATCCTGATTATTATCCCGATCTGCCGGGGGCGGCGCTCGGCGGGCGGGTTTTGGAGCCGGTTCCGTTCGATGGCCGCCTATTGGGGCGGCATTTCGCTCTGCTGCGCGCGCCGATCCCGGAATTCACCCCGTTCGGCGGCATGATGATCGCGCGGGCCGATCTCGTGCATTTTCGCCGCGCGATGCGCTCGCTGCCCGCAATGGCGATCGTCGCGCGGCGGCTTGCGCGACATGCGAGGGAGCGTTTGCGCCATCCCCGCGGCACGACGTTGGTGCTCGGCAATGCACTCGCCGGCCGGTTGCTACTCTCTCTAATGCAACTGAACGTCGATATTCGCGTCGGGATGGGCGCAACACGGCTGATTTTTGCCGAAGGCCGGGTGCGGGGCGTCGAGGCGGGCGGGACGGTCATTCCCGTGCGGCGCGGCATCGTTTTGGCTTGTGGCGGGTTTTCGCATGATCCGGCCTTGCGCGAAGCCTTGCTCGCGGCACCGGCGCGGCGATTTTCCGCGGCCTTCGCCGGCGATAGCGGCGATGGCATCCGGCTCGCGCGCGCGGCGGGCGCGGCGATCGCGGCGCGGGGCGAGGGCGCGGCGTTCTGGACGCCGGTCTCCTCCTTTACCCGCGATGACGGAAGCCTGGCGATTTTTCCCCATACCGTCACCGATCGCGCCAAGCCCGGCACTCTTGCCGTCGATGAGGGAGGGCGGCGTTTCGTCAACGAGGCGCTCTCCTATCATGAATTCGTCCGCGCCATGCTGCGGGCGAAGATGGCGCGGGCCTTCCTGATTTGCGATCACGCCTCGCTCCGCCGCTATGGCTTCGGCCCGATCGCGCCGATTTTTTCCGGCATCCGGCGCTGGATCCGGCGCGGCTATCTGGTTTCGGCACCCGATATCGCGGCACTTGCACGGGCGCTCGGCCTTGCTCCGGCGGCACTCGGGGCGACCGTCTCGCGCTTCAACGAAGATGCGCGGCGCGGCGAGGATCGGGAATTCGGGCGTGGCGGTGATGCCTATCAGCGTCATCTCGGCGATCCCGCCCATCATCCCAATCCATGCCTTGCGCCGCTCGCCACGCCGCCATTTTACGCGATCACGCTCTATCCCGCCGATCTCGGCACCAGCGCCGGGCTCGCGACCGATGCCCGCGCGCGGGTGCTCGATAGCGCCGGGGCGCCGATCCGTGGTCTTTATGCGTGCGGTAACGACATGGCCTCGGTGATGGACGGCGCCTATCCCGGCCCCGGCATCACGCTCGGCCCGGCGCTCACTTTCGCCTATCTCGCCTGTCGGGCGTTGCTACAAGAAGATAATTTTTTCCCCGTTCCCTCGGAATGGCATCTTCCGCAGGGCGGGAAGTGCTGAAGGCACTGCCCAACGGGATAAAAGTTTTTTGGTTCTTTTTTACAAAAAAGAACTGCTTTTTTGCCTTCTCTCACGCCGGCGCGCCGATGGCGTGGGAGAGGGTCGTCGCGGCGTTTTTCACGGCCTCGCTATGGCGTTGCAAGACCGGGAGCGAGAGGCGCCAGAGCGGCCCGGAGATGCCGATGGCGCCGATCACGGCGCCGGTGAAATCATGCACGGCGGCGGCGAGGCAGCGGATTTCGGCGTCGAGTTCGCCATCGTCGAACGCAATGCCATCTTCTCGGATACGCTCGATATCGCGCCGCAGCCAGGCGGGATCGGTGATCGTCTTCGGCGACAACGCGATGAGCTTGGCCTGGGTGAGATAGCGCTCGAACTGCGCCGGCGGGAGGGCGGCGAGCAGTGCCTTGCCGAGTGCCGTCGCATGTGCCGGGCGAACGACGCCGACGCGGTCGGTGAGCTGGAACGCGCCGGCGCCCGGCGTTTTGGCGACGACGACGACCTCGCCGCCGGACCGCACCCCGAAATGCGCGGTCTCGCCGGTGGCCTCGGACAGGGTTTCGAGCACCGGGGTCGCGAGCGTGGTCAGTTCGATGTCATCGAGACAGGCGCTGGCGAGGGCAAAAATCGGCCGGCCGATGCGATAGCGCCGGCTGTCGCGCATCTGACGCACATAGCCGAGCCCGACCATGGTCTGCACGAGGTGAAACGTGGTCGAATTGTGCAGGCCGAGCCGTTTGCTCAGTTCGGCGAGGCTGATGCCGGCGCGATGGCGCGCGATCTCTTCGAGGATGGCGAAGGCGCGTTCGATCGACTGGATCCCGCCGCGTTCGGTCTTGGCCTCGGCCAGCGTCGCGTCGTCATCGGCCAAGCGGGCCAGGGAGGGGGCCAGGGGAGATCGGA
>JAKAQU010000259.1:3054-4768 GCA_021819535.1 Pseudomonadota bacterium
GCGGGGGGGGGGGGGGAAGGGGGTGGTTTCGAGCCATATCGTCCTCGCAGTGCGAAAGGAGGGATGATCTTATCCCACTATCTTGCAAACAGTCCAATAATGCCGGATAATCCTTTCGCCCAAAATCGCCGCAACCGGCCCGCGCCGGGCGTGCGAGGGAACGCAAAAGGGAGGGCCTGGCGTGCCACGCATGAAAGGCGGCGATCTGATCGCCGAGTTTCTCGTCCGCGAGAAGATTTCACATGTTTTCGGAATTTGCGGGCATGGCAATGTCGGCATGCTGGATGCGCTCCATGGCGTGCGCGACAAGGTCACGCTGATCTCGCCGCGCCATGAGCAGACGGCCGGGCATATGGCGGACGCCTATTTCCGCGTCAAACATCACCCGGCGGCAACACTCACCTCCTGTGGTCCAGGTTCGGCCAATCTGGTCATGGCGCTCGCCAACGCTTTTGCCGATTCCTCGGCCTTTCTCGCGCTCACCGGCGATGTGCCGACGCAGCAATTCAACCGCGGCCCGTTCCAAGAGCTTTATCGCCACAAGGAGGCGGATTTTCCCTCGGTCTGCCGCCCGGTGGTCAAGCGCAGCTTCCAGCCGACACGGGTCGATATGCTGCCCCACACCCTCCGCCTCGCCATGGACACGATGCTCGGCGGAAGGCCGGGGCCGGTGCAGGTCGATGTGCCGTTCAATGTCTTTCAGGAGGAGGCGGAGATCACCCCCGAGCCGGATCCGGCGCCGCGCATGCGCCGCGCCGGCGCCGCCCCCGAGGATGTCGCGCGGGCCATCACGATGCTCACGGAGGGACATTCGCCGGTCCTGTTCATCGGCCACGGTGTCGCTCTCGCCGAGGCATCCGCCGAACTCGCCGAACTCGCCGAGCGACTTGCCCTCCCGGTGATCGCGTCGCCCAACGGCATGGGCTGCCTTGCGATGAACCACCCGCTCTCGCTCGGCTTCATCGGTCGCAACGGCGCCTACCCCGCCAACCAGGCGGGGCGCCATGCCGATCTCGTGCTCGCGATCGGCGTCCGCTTCGATGACCGCTCGGCCTCGTCGTGGATGGAGGGGTATTCGTGGAATTTTCCGGCGACCAAGCTCATCCATGTCGATGTCGATGTCAGCGAGATCGGTCGCAACTATCCCGCCGATCTCGGCATCGTCGCCGATGCCAAGGTGTTTCTCCGCCAGATGCTGGACGAGATCGGGCGGCGCGGGATGGCAAGGCCGGAGGGAGCGCAGGCGGCGCGGCGCGAATGGCGCGCCAAAATCGACCAATGGCGAGCGGAATGGGAGGCGTTCACCCGGCCCAATTTCGCGCTCGACACGACACCGCTCCGCCCCGAACCGGTGGTCGCGGCGATCCGCGCCGTCTTGCCCGATGATGCGATCCTCTCGCTCGATTCCGGCGTTCATCACAACTGGTTCATGCAGTTCTGGGAGGCACGCCGGCCGCAGACCATGCTCAACGCCTGGGGATTCTCCGGCATGGGGTTTGGGGTTTCGGGTATTCTCGGCGCCAAACTCGCGGCCCCCGAACGGGTTTGCGTCTCGGTCTGCGGCGATGGCGGCTTCACCATGACCCCGCATGTACTCTGCACCGCCGTCGAATACGACATTCCCTGCATCTGGGTGATCTGGAACAATTTCGCCTGGGCCGCCATTCGCGACATCCAATATGGGCTTTTCGAGGGGCGCGAGATCGGCACCGCG
>JAKAQU010000260.1 GCA_021819535.1 Pseudomonadota bacterium
CGGGTTCCGCTAAATTGCTGTTTGATCGCGTGACCAACGTCTTCGGCTATTCCGCCTTCGACGGTCACGCTCGCATCCGATGGGAGGCCTTGATGACGCAAGAAATTTCCCGACGTGCCACATTCGCTCTGATCGGTCTGATCGGCGTTGGGCTCGGCGGCGTGCGGCGCGCGCGCGCGGCGGCGATGTCCTTCGACGTCAAGCTCAGCGGCGCCGAGCAGGTGCCGCCGGTTGAAACCAAGGGGAGCGGTGTGGCTCACCTCACTTTCGATCCGGCGACGCGCAGGCTGACCTGGAACGTGACCTACGAAAACCTGTCCAGCGCGGTGACGATGGCCCATTTCCACGGCCCCGCCGGCATGGGCAAAAACGCCGGGGTGAAGCTCTGGCTGAGCAAGAAGGGCAGCGCCGTCAATGGCCCGATCACCGGCGAGGCGACGCTTTCGGAAGCCGACGCCAAGGAGATGATGGCCGGCGATTGGTACATCAACATCCACACCAAGGATCATCCGGGCGGCGAAATCCGCGGCCAGGTGGTGCCCTCGGGCATGTAGGCGGACCGATCTCATCCTCAAGCGTTGCCGCCGCCGTGCGGCGCTGCTAGAGGATGAGCGCCGCGTCCTCGGCTCGGTCGGGCAGTAGCGCAGCCTGGTAGCGCATCAGTCTGGGGGACTGGGGGTCGTGGGTTCAAATCCCGCCTGCCCGACCAAACGATATCAATGGGTTATCTTGACCTTGCGGCCTCGTAAATAAGGCCATGGATACACAGTGGATACCACGTCATGCAAAGACAGGGCTTGTCACGGCATGATGGCAGCCGTTTGTCACGTCTTCGTGATCGGATCGGGGGCATCGGCCTTACAGGTCATCGGGTCGTAAGCCAGTATGCTTGGCGATCCGCGCGAGCATCACCGGGCCGATCTCTTCGCGATCATGGAAGGCGAAAACATAATCCGGCCAGTCCGGTCGCGAGAGCGTGCGATGCGAGCCGCTTTGACGCTTTACTACCCAGCCAATCCCTTCAAGGGCGCGGAGAACCCTTTTTGCCCTTACGGACGGCCAACCCGTCATTCTGCGGCAAAAGTGGAAAACTCTTCGGGGAAAGCCTCATGATGCTCGGCCCGCTCGGCCAACACCCGGAGCGCAAGGGCTTTCACGGCTTCGGTGGCGGCTTCGGGCGTCTCGCCATACACCACGCAGCCGGGGATCGCTGCGATTTCGGCGATCCAGCGGCCATCGGCTTCAGGCTCAATTTCTATCTTAAGCATTGACCTTTCCTCACAGCGCGAGACGCCACGCAACTCAGATATAGAAAGCACCCTTCTCAAAAGCGAGTTAAATTGACGTATTAGGATATAGCGGGACGGCCTCGGCGATTAGCGCGAGATGCCCGGCGGCATCGAGGGCGGCGAGGGTGGCAGCTTGGAACCGAATTCGTGTATTAGCAGGCCGGACGGCAAGTGTGCCGTGAAGGTACCGCGTAGCGAGCCTCGGCCAATAGCGTGCCAATCGGAGACGGTGAAAGCGGCGTTGGTCATGAAGGTGGTCCTTTCCCAAAACATGCGGCGCACAGATCGGGCGGGAAGGGTGACGGCGCGCTGCCATGCCAGACCCGCCGCCGGCAGGATCGGCACGTCGTGGCGCTGCCTGGAAGCGGGCGGGCGGCATTGAGCAACCCTTGGCACTGGCGGGCGTGATCCTCGGCGCCAGCCAGCGGGGCGGCTTCCTCGCCCGTGATCGCCGCCCGTTCGGCCTCGGCATCGGCGTCCCAAGCGACGGCATCTCGGGCGCGGCGGTGGATCAGCCGCAGGCGCCTCGCCGCCTCGGCCCGCCAGTATTCCATCGCGGCGGGACCGATCTCGCGCACGGCGCCGGTCGCCAGATTTTCGGTACGGATCGCCGCGGCCAGCGCCTCGATCTCGCCCTCCGGGATCAGCGCCAGCGGATCGGCGGCCGGGGCGGAATCACAATTGCAAACGGACCCCCCACCTAATCCACCTAATTCACCTAATATTTTGGCCTCAAGCGTGGAAACGGCGGGAATCGGCCATTTTTTCGGGGCGATCGGCTGTTCGGCGCCACCTAAACTTTCGGCGGCATCACCTAACATTCGCGGTCCGGGGAAAAGATTAGGTGGACCACCCGGGAGATTAGGTGCGCTTGCGGCGCCGGCGGTGCCGGGAAAACGGCCGTTTCCCACCATTCGCGCCGTCTCCCCCGAAAGATTAGGTGAATTAGGTGGATTAGGTGCCCCCTCCATTTTCATTTGCGCGATGGCGGCCGGATCGAAGCCGGGCAGCAGGCCGAGGGTGGTCATGTGAGCGTCCAAGCTTCGCGGCGGCGCTGCCCATCGATCACCACGCGCTCGCCGAGGCGGCGCGCCCATCCGTGATCGGCCAGGATGGCAACGATCCGGCGGGCGTCATCCGCCGAGCCGAGGGCGTTTAGGCCACGCTGATAAATCTCGGCGAGATGAAGCGCCGGGCTCGGGCGGGCTTGCCACCACGCCAGCAAGCGAGCCGCGAGCCGCAGATCAGGGTCAACGCGCGCGGCATCAGCGAGCCGCAGCATCTCGCCTGCGTAATGATGAACCAGCACCGTGGCGTTGGTCGCATCCTCAGGGCCGATCTCTACTGCCTCTGGATCAGCGAATGCGGCCATGATGGCGGCGAGCCGGCAGGCATGTTCGAGCATCTTCGCACCGAACGCGCGGACCGGGGCGAGGGTGCCATCGCCGCCAAGCTGGCGCTCAACCGCGTCATGGAAGCCGATCAGAAGGCGCCGGGCCTCATGGGTGAACGGTAGCGGGAGGGGATCGAGCGCGCCGGCGTCGCCAAGGCGGGGCGTTTTGCGTAGCAGATCAGCCATGCGTGCGCCGTAATCCCGCAGCATCTCTCTCGCCATTGGCGCAGGCTCGCGCCAGAAGCGCGTCCCGGCGGCGCCGGCGGGCGCGACGATCAGAAGCCGCGCGAGCAGCCCCATATCGGCTAACAGGGGATCGCCTAGCAGGCGCTCGGCAACCGCTTGCTGCATCATGAGATGCGCCGCCAAGCGGCGGCCAGGGGCGAACCTCGCCCCGGTCAGCACCCGCAAACGCCGGATCGGCGAGCCATCCCAAAGCCCGTTCAAGAGCGCGCCGGTCCGCATCTTGCTTTCATCAGTGAAAGAATGGCCGCCGATTACCGAACCGCCTTCATCGGCGAACAGCCCGGCGTAGGGCCTCCCATCGGCGAGCACCAGCGCGATACTCTCGGGGGTGGGGTCACTTACCAAAAGCATTGGCAGCGGCGGCGCTTTCGGCTCGGGGCCGATTTCCTCAAGGGCATCGCGGATTGCCGCCCGACCGCCCTTTTTGGCGAGCTTCTTGGCGGCTTCGGTGGCAGCCTTCCATGCCTCGCGATCAGCCCAATAGCGGGTGCGCGCGGCTTCATCTGCGCCAGCGAGCCTCTTTTCATGCTCACGAATGGACGCCGTGGCGTGAGCGTCAACACTGGTTTTGCGCTCGCCGGATGCCGCAACGCTTGCCGCGAGGATCGCCGTTGGCCGTCGCTGGTCCGTCGGCAGGATCACGTCATAGTGCGGACAGACCGCTAAGCTGGCGGCCGCGATCACGGATTGCGCGCACATGGCGGCCGGCGCTTGGGTCAGGGCCGCGATGGCGTCGGCGGCGGGGCGCAAGGGGCCGAGGGCCGTCATAGGGAAAGGCTCAGCCGGGGGGAGTTCCCGGAAAAGCGGGCGACGCTCAGGCTCGGCCGGCGTATGCGTCTCGAATCCGGGCGGCACGTCATCATCGCGGGGGGTCATCGCACTGCCTCGCGAATTACGTCGTTGGCGTCGCGGCCCGGTTCGACCGCCCGAAGGATGCGAACCGCTCGCCCCTCACCCTGCCATCGCCGCGCCGCATCCTCGGCAGCCGCCAGGCCGGGCGCGTCGTGATCGGCGCAAATGACGATCGACCGGATTTCCACCGGCAGCATCAGCGATTTCGCCATATTGCCCGCCGAAACCGCAGCCCATGCCGGCATGCCAAGCAACGCGCCGGCGGCGGCGCTGGTCTCGACGCCTTCGCTGATTACGAGTTCCGTGATGCAATCCTGCAATCTTACCGCGCCGCCGCCCGTCGGGCCGAGGGACGCCTTTTGTGGTTCGATATCGGCTTTCGTGCCGTCCGGTTTGATATAAATCCGCTGAATTGCTTTAAACTTTCCATCGGCGCCGGTGATCGCGGCGATCAAGGCGATGCGCCGTGAACCGCCAACGTGAGGGCAATCTCGGCGCCAGCGTAACGCCAGCGAGGAAATCGCGTGGCCTATGCAGCGCCTTTGCAAATACAAGCTCGCCGGATCGGTGCCGGTCAGCGCCTCGGCGCCGTCCCAAATCAGGCGTGCGCGCTCGATGCGCTCGGCCTGGCGCTCGACATCGGCGGGGCGCTCGGCGGGATCGGGCGGCCGCCGCTCAGGCAGGGCGCCATGGCCGCGTAGCAACCGGGCCAGGGCGGCGGAATCCTGGCAATTCGCACACCATGCCAACGTTCGCCCGTCACGCTGATCGATGGCCAGGGCGTTGGAATAACTGCACAAAGGGCAGTCGCCGCGCCAGCCGTGCCCGGCCCGATGCAGGCCGAGCCGGGCGGCGATTTCGCTTGCAGGCGCCCCCGGTTCGATGCTAGAGAATTTCTGCATTTTTCAGCCTCCAAGGCCGCAGCGCGGACACGCTCGCGGCCTTTTTTCTTGGGGTTCAAAGAGCCTCGA
>JAKAQU010000261.1 GCA_021819535.1 Pseudomonadota bacterium
GCACCACATTCCAGCGGAAAATCGCCCCGCCCGTTGCGTAACCCATTGAAACGATTCATCTCACAATTCGGGAAACGAGCCCGCACTGTTGAACTTCAGCCTTGGCCGGCCTCGCGCAGTTTCGCCAGAATATCCTGATCGATCCTGATGCTGATTTGCTCCTTGGCGGCATCTGATTTCGGCCGCCCTTGCCCCCAGCGCGCGAAGGTGTCGCCACCGAACGCCTCCGCCCGGGCAAGCATCTCACTCGTCAACAGCAAGGTGTCATCCGGGTCAATCAACGGAGCCGGGGCGGCGCACATACACGCGATGAATGCCGCAACCGTCAAACGGGGTCGATGGACCGCTCTCTTCGCCCTCGATAAGGGCGGCGCGCAGGGCTTCCAGCCTGGTTTCCCGCTCTTCAAGCAGGCGCAACCCCGCCCGCACAACGTCGCTGGCGCTGTTATAGCGACCCCGGCTTACCTGGGCTTCGACGAAGCTGCTGAAATGCTTGCCGAGGCTGAAGGATGTGTTCTTGTTCATTCCGATTTTCCTGCCATTATTTATACCAAATTTTGGTATCGACGGCAAGGCCATGGCTGTCCGCCCGATGCTTCACCCAAAGCGGTTCCTTCGCCCTTGGCAGATCGGCGCGCTTGTGCGCGGAATGCGGCGGATTTGCGCAACAGGGGGACGGCGAACATGGGTGCGACGATCGAGGATTTCGCGCGGCTTGATATCCGGGTGGGCACGGTGATCGATGCCCAGCCGTTTCCCGAGGCGCGCAAGCCCGCCTATCGGCTCACCATCGATTTCGGCCCGGAAATCGGCCTCAAGCGATCCTCGGCGCAGATCACCACGCATTATCATCTCGACCAGCTCATCGGGCGCCAGGTGGTTGGGGTGGTGAATTTTCCGCCCCGCCGCATCGGCGCGTTCATGAGCGAGGTGCTGACGCTCGGCCTGCCCGACGCCGAGGGCGCGGTGGTGCTGATCCGCCCCGATTTCAAACTGCCCAATGGCGGGCGGCTGTTCTGATGGCCGAGCACTACTACACCGTCACCTGGGACCAGCTCCATCGCGACTCGCGGGCGCTGGCCTGGCGGCTGCTGCGGCCCGAGCCCTGGGCGGGGATCGTCGCGGTCAGCCGGGGCGGGATGATCCCGGCGGCGATCATCGCGCGCGAGCTGGAATGCCGCCTGATCGAGAGCGTCTCGGTCGCGACCTATGACGAGGAGGAGCGCGCCGCCCCGCGCGTCATCAAGCCACCGACGGCCGCCGGCGATGGCGCGGGGTTTCTGGTGATCGACGATCTCGTCGATACCGGCGCCACGCTCACCGCCGTGCGCGCTCTGCTGCCGCGCGCCCATTTCGCCGCCGTCTATGCCAAGCCGGCCGGGCGCTCCCTGGTCGAGACGTTTATCACCGAGGTTTCGCAGGATACCTGGATCCTGTTTCCCTGGGATACCGCGCCGCAATTCGTGCCCCCGATCGCCCGGCGATGAATTTTTCCCCCGCCTTCCGCGCCGAGCTGGAAAATCTGTTCCGCTGGCGCCGCGATGTCCGCCGCTTCCGCCCCGACAAGCTGGCGCCGGGCACGCTGGAGCGGCTGCTGGGTCTCGCTTCCCTCGCTCCCTCGGTGGGGCTGAGCGAGCCCTGGCGCTTTGTCATCGTCGAGGATGCTGGCCGCCGGGCGCGCATCCGGGCGCTGTTCGATACCTGTAACGCGCAAGCGCTTGCGGGTTATGAAGGCGAGCGGGCGGCGCGCTATGCCGGGCTCAAGCTGGCCGGGCTGGACGCGGCGCCGGCGCAATTCGCCGCCTTCGCCGATCGCGGCACCGAGCAGGGGGCTGGGCTCGGACGCCATACCATGCCGGAGATGGCGGAATATTCGGTGGTCGCGGCGATCCACACCATCTGGCTCGCGGCCCGCGCCGAGGGCATCGGCCTGGGCTGGGTTTCCATCCTCACGCCCGCCGAAGTCGCGGCCATCCTGGAGGTTCCCCCTGAATGGCGCTTCATCGGCTATTTCTGCCTGGGCTGGCCCGAAGAAGAAGCCGACACCCCGGAATTGCAGCGCGCGGGATGGGAGGAACGCGGCGACGCGACGAGCCGCCTGCTCCGCCGCTGAACCCCAACGGGTCGCAGCGCGGCTTGCGCAGGGGAGGCACGCGCGATTGGCACGACCCGCGCCTCTATCGTCGGGTCGCTGACGACGCGGGGCGATGATTTCTCTTCGGTCAAATCGAGAAATTTTCTATTCTTCAGTGAAAAAATCCTCGTCCACGCGCTTGAATTCGAGCGTGCGCGTGGTGCGCACGCCAACCCCGTGGTCGATCATCAACTCGGTCAATCGCTCGCCATCGACGAGAATGACCCGCTTTTGAAGATGTTTGGCATAGTCGATGGCCTGCGGCGAAAACGTCGAGGTTGTGACAAAAACACCTTTCGCCGCCCCGTGTCCCTCAAGGCTGCCGACGAAAGCCTGGATTTCCGGCCTTCCGACGGTATTTTCGTGCCCGTAACGCTTTGCCTGGATGAAAACGCGATCAAGGCCGAGCTTGTCTTCGTTGATCAAGCCATCAATGCCGCCGTCACCGGATTTTCCTCGAAGCTGAGCGGCGTTTTGATGGGAACCGCCATAGCCCATCGCCACGAGGAGATCGATGATCGCCTGCTCAAAAAATTTCGGGCTGTTCTGCAGAATTCGGTCAAGAAGATCGGCACGGAGGGCCGCTTGCGTGATGGCAAACACTTTCTCGATCATTTCATCGGGCGTCGCGCCGGTTTCCGACGTCGCTATTGGCTCCAGTGACGCTGTTGGAGGCGGGCCTTTGACTGTTGGCGAGCCTGCGCGGGGGGCATTAAACCATTCCCGAAATTCTTGAAAATGGTCTAATAAAAATCTTTCAGTTATCTTTTCCGGTGGGTTGGCAAGCACCTCGCGCCCTCTCTCGGAGATTGCGAATTTCCCCCACTTCGGGGTATCCAAAAGTTTCGCTTTCGCCAAAAAAGTTTTGACCCATCCAAGGCGAGTGCGCAGTCGTCGTGTGCCGCTTGGCGTCTTCATCTCGCGTTCTTCGGGGGTGATTCCGAATTTCGCGACAATCTTTTCTTCGACTTCCGATGCTGACGTCTCGCCATTCGCTGCAAGTTTCAGGACGGGCAGCAAGAGCATCTCAAAATCAGGGATCGGCATAATCTCGTATCCTGCGCTGTTTACGCCGCTTTTGGCAAAGCATAGCCACAGGCATCGAAGGCGGCAAAAAGCACTTTCTCCTGCGCGGTGGTCAACTTGACATGCGGCGGGCGGATAGTGGTCCAGGCGTGATCGCCGGTATGGCGGGCGATCAGCGATTTCAGGCCGGGGATGAGCGGTGCCGAGGTGACCGCCTTGCGGATCGCCGAAAGCCGCGTCTGCGCCGCTTCCGCCGCTGGTGTTCCGGCATGGCCACAGACCTCGGCGTTGATGGCGCTGCTGAGATTGGACGCCGCGCTGATGCTGCCGGCGCCGCCGATTCTGAGCAGGTCGTGAAGGGCGCCATCATCGCCGCAATAGACCTCAAAGCCCTCGGCGGCAAAATGCTCGACATAGGTGCGGGTGTTGGAAAAATCGCCGCTGCTGTCCTTGATCCCCTTGATGGCGCCGGGAAACGCCTGGAGCAGGCGGGTGATCAGGGGAAGGGTGAACGGCACCGCCGATTGCGCGGGAAAATGATAGAGATAGATTTTTAATCCTGGCGCGGCGCGGTCGAGCACCTCGCCGAAATAGGCAAATAGCCCATCCTCGCTCGGGTTCTTGTAGAAAAAGGGCGGCAGCACGAGGGCGCCGCGGCAGCCGAGTTTGTCGGCCGCGCGGATCAGGGCGACGGTGTCGGTGATGGCGGTGGTGCCGACGCCGGGCAGCAGGCAATCGGCGGGAATGCCGCGCGCCACCAGCCCTTCCATCAGGGCGATGCGTTCATTGATGCCGAGGCTGTTGGCCTCGCCGGTGGTGCCGAGAATGGCGAGCCCGGTCGCGCCATGGGCGCGGAGCCAGCGGCAATGCGCGGCCATGCGATCGAGATCAGGGCCGAGATCGGCGGCCATCGGGGTCAGCACGGCAACGTTGACGCCGCCGAAGAGGGCGTTTTTCATGTCGGTTCCTCGGGTGGTTTGCGCCGGCGCGGGAGCGTGCCGGGCCAGGTAACGATGTGATGTTCGAGCGGCCCAGCGCTGCGCTCGTTGACCGCGCGGTCGCGTACCGAGATGCCGGCCTCATGCACGGTTGCGGGATCGCCGGAAACCAGCGGGTGCCACCAGAGCAGGGATTTGCCCTCGGCAAGGCGGCGATAGGCGCAGGTCGGCGGCAGCCAGTCGATGCGGCGCACGGAAGCCGGGGTCAGTTGCTCGCAATCGGAGACACGGGCGCGGCGGTTGGTGTAGTCGCGGCAGCGGCAGGTCGCGCCATCGAGCAGGCGGCAGGCGACGTTGGTGAAGGCGATCTCGTTGCTGTCCTCATCGCGCAGCTTGTGCAGGCAGCAGCGGCCGCAGCCGTCGCAGAGCTGTTCCCACTCGCTCGGGCTCATTTCCTCAAGCTGCTTGGTTTTCCAGAATGGCGGCATGATCGCGCGGGCGTGTTCCGTCTTCGGTAATGGTTTGCAAAGGCATTGCCTTTGCTGGGGG
>JAKAQU010000262.1 GCA_021819535.1 Pseudomonadota bacterium
TTCCGATCTCGGGAGACGGACGCCGAGGCGCCGGCCGCGCTCGATCGCGGCGTTGCGGCTGATGCCGAAGGCGCGGGCGATATCGTCCCAGGTTTCGCCCTCGGTGCGGCGGCGCTGCAATTCGGCATCGCGCGGGGCGGACCAGATCAGTTTTTGCGGCATGGCGGGCGCTCCTCGGGGGTGGGGCCGCTCTGTTATCTGGAATAACACCGACAGTCAATAATTTTAACTGGTGTCGTTAGAAAAAATGACGTATGGAGGCGCATGGCCAAATCCCCCGAAGCCCCCCCGGCGGCAATGAGCCCGGGCCAGCGCCTCCGCGCGGCGCGCCGCGAACGCGGCCTGACGCAGGAGGAGTTCGCCGCCGAAATCGGCGTCTCGCGCTCGGCGATCGCGCAATGGGAGACCGACCGCGCCGGCCAAATCCGCGGCAATCTCTTGCGGATCGTTGAGGTGCTCGGGGTTTCGCTCGAATATCTGCTCTATGGCGACGACAAACGCGCCCCCCTCCAGGCGGCGAGCGGCGACGAACTGGCGATGCTCCGCCTCTACCGCGAACTCACCCCCGAGGACCGCGCGATACTGCTCCAAACCGCGCGAAGGCTCGCCCGGGGGGGGTAGGGCGGCGGGGGATGAACGGAAACATCTTGCGATGCGGCCGGACTTGATTTATATGTCAATTCGTGAGAGGTTGATGGGTCTGCAACATGAGCAAAAACTGTTTCCCTATCGGCCGCCCCTCAGACGCCAAAGCGCGCAACGCCGCATTTTCCTCACCACGCCGAAACTCGCCGAGGACGGCTTCGTTGCCGCGGCACTCACGCGGTTTGTCGTGGGCGATCGCATCTATCGCGGGTTCCTCAAGCGCCTCGATCCGCCGCCCGAGGAAATCTGGGAAATCCGGGTCACGCAACCGCGCCCGCAATGGCGTCTCTTCGGGCGCTTCGCCGAGCCCGACACGCTCATCCTTACCGGCTTCTTCACGCGCGGCCATCTCGGCGACAAGGGCTCAGAGGCGTGGCGTGAGGCAATGGCTGACTGCGCCGAGCACTGGGAGGCGTTGTTTCCGAACCACGCACCCTATTCCGCGGCATCCATCCATGACTATGTGACGGAGAACTGCGATGATTTCCCAGTCAATTCCTCAGGCAAACGAAGACCACGCCCGCCGTGAGCGCGCCGATTACGGGTTTGCCCGCCTCCGCGATCAGATGTTTGATGCCGTCACCGCGCTCTGGCGCCGGCGCCAGAAGGAAGGGTTGGCGCAAAAAGATCTCGCGCACAGGATCGGGCGCGATCCCGCCTGGGTCTCGCGCAGCCTCGCCGCCCCCGGCAACTGGACTCTCCGCACCGCCGGCGAATTGATCGCAGCGCTCGAAGGCGAGGCCGAAATCCGCGTCGCGGCGCTTGAGGATCCGCTGGAAAGCCGGCCCAATTATGATGCGTATGACGGGTATTTGCCGGGGGGCGGGCTTTCCGCCGTTCAAGTGAGCCGGGTGGACATACCCGTTCCCATTGCAGGGTTTCCCCCGAGCTTTTCTCTTGCGCGTATTCTGGTTAGCTATCCAGGTGCAAGATGAGCATACCCCCGGCAAACCCGCCCGCGGCGCCGCTTCATTTCACGCGCGATCCTGCGTTTCTCGACACCTACGCCAATCATTTGCGCCTCAATATCCAAATGAGCGACTTCACGCTGTTTTTCGGCGTGACCGACGAACTCGGGCCGGGGAACCCTGTGATCCGCGGCAATGTTGCGGTTCATCTTGCGCCAACGACGGCGAAAATTCTCCTCGCGGAGTTGCAGGCGGTGGTTGAAACCTATGAAAAAGTGGTCGCGCCAATCCCCGTTCCGGCCGATCTCGAAGCGCATGTTCAAGCGATAAGGCCGCAACTGGAGGCCGGGCTCGGCCAGAAATTACAGGCCAAAAAGCCCGCGAAATGATCACGCGCGGCGCGAGGCCGATCGCACGGCCACCCATCCCGCCCGCCCGATAGGGGATCGATCATGGCGCTGTTGCATCTTTCCCTTGACGACATCAGAGAGGACGATCTTCGCGCGCTGATCGGGAACGGCGCGCGGGAAAGCCTTTATATCGACTACAAGCGCCAGATTTATGGCCGCAATGATGCGTATGACGGGTATTTACCGCGTCACCCCAATGCCTGATCCGCCGGCGCCGGCGCCGGCTGGCGCGGGGGGGCATGGCTGATATCGCAAAATTGCGATTGAAGTGATGCGTTGGTTTTGTTATCCTACCCGAGATGAGCCCGATCTCTGGGCGGCCTGGCTTGCCCGGCAGACCGGGCGGGCGCGGGCGAGACATGCGGTCGCGATGCGGTTTCTGGCGGCGGGGAACTGGCAGAGGCCGCATTACCGGGAATTGACGGGCGCCTGTCAGGGATTGGGAGAAATCAGGGTTTCGGCGGAGGTTGAATGGCGGCTGATCGGGCGGCGGGATACGGCGGAAGATTCCTTCACGGTTTTGATCATCTGCCGGCACAAGGACCGAAATTATGACCCGCGCGATGCCCTGGAAACCGCCATGCGCCGTTGGCACGAAATCGAAAACGGCTTCGAGAGGAAAGAACGCGATGGACCACCCCCATAACCTTGCGGCGCTGCGCGACAAGGAATACCGCGACGCTTACGTCGAAGGCCACGTGACATCCACCATCGCTTACCAGTTGCGCGCCATGCGCGCGCAACTCGGGCTCACGCAAAAGGAATTTTCGAAGCGCATCGGCAAGCCGCAAAGCGTGGTCTCGCGGCTCGAAAACACCGAATACGGCAAGGTCACGGTGCAGACGCTCCTCGATATCGCGCGCGGCCTCGATGTCGCGCTGGTAGTGAAATTCGCCTCGTTCCCGGATTTTCTTGCCAGCTACAGCGATCTTTCCGCCGAGACGATGGCGGCCGAACCCTTCGCCGCCACTTTTCCCGAGGGCCCGGAGACGACATCAAAAACCCCCGAGGCCAAGCCGCGGCAGCCCAAACGCGCGGCCTGATCCGGGATCGGCGCCCGGCTTGGAGGATGGGAAGATAACAGTGGAGACCACGAATTTCGACGACCAGCCGATCGCGACGCCCGAGGAAGACGGCTACGGGATCGATCCGTTCGCGCGATCGCTCGCCAAAAGCATCGCGCGCATGCCCTCGCCAAACGGCGTCGTGCTCGCCATTCATGGCGCCTGGGGCTCGGGGAAAAGCAGCGCGATCAATCTGATCCGCCATCACCTCAAACACACCGAAAAGGCCGAGGTTTCGATTGTTGATTTCAACCCTTGGTGGTTTCGTGGCGAGGAGGCGCTGACGCTGGCATTTCTTTACGAATTCGGCGCCAGGATGGGAGGCAAGAAATCGAGGATTTTACGAAAGATCGGCCGTCGGCTGTTGAATAGACCAGAGACGGTGCTGCGTGCTGTGAGCAGTTTTGTGCAAGGCAAGATTCCGGATGGCGTCTCTGACCTGTTTGGGCAGGCGCTAAAAAATGACGATACGGTGGAATCCCTGCATGCTGAGTTGTCGAAATTGCTCAGCGAGCAAAAAGGCCGTTTTCTTATTGTCATCGACGATATCGACCGGCTCTCGCCCGATGAAGCCTTGCAGATGTTTCGCCTCGTCAAATCGGTCGGCCGTTTGCCCAACGTGATCTATCTGTTGGCCTTTGATCGGGCGCTTGCGGAAAAAATCGTCGCCGAAAAATACCCCGCCGAAGGGGCGCATTATCTCGAAAAAATCATCCAGGCGGGATTTGAGATACCGGCGCCGCAAGAGTTCAGCCTTCGAGAAAACATGGCAGCCCAACTCCAAAAAATCTGTGGCGATGTGGCGGATCAGGATGATGTTCAGATGGGGAACATTTTCAACGATGTCGTATTTCCTGAGATCAAAATCCCGCGCGATGTTATCCGGCTGGCAAACATGCTTGCCGTGAGCTGGCCCGCCGTGGAAGGCGAGGTCGATCGCGCTGATTTCATTGCCCTGGAGACGCTGCGCCTCAAGCAGCCGGCCATCCATAGTGCGATCCGGGGAAACAAGGCATTGGTCTGTGCCCGAGATATTGCCATCTTCTCGGGGTTCAGTGATGAGCAAAAAGCGGAGTTTAGCCGCAAATTATTGCCCTCGGTTCCCGATAGCGAGCAGAACCGCTACCGGCGAGCTTTGGCCAGAATTTTTCCGCCGCTCAAGGCGGTATGGGGGGCAGGTGTTTATGACCAGGATGAGATAACAGCCTGGAGGAATCAGCGACGCGCCTGCTCGGCGGATCATTTCGATACCTATTTCCGCTTCTCGCTCGGCGACGCGGTGCTGCCCAAGGCGGAGATCGACGAGATTTTCAATCGCCTTGGTGATGAGGATTTTATCGCCGCGAAATTTCGTGAGGCTCTTGAGATTCGACGCCGTGATGGTTCAACAAAGGCGAAATTGCTGCTGGACGAGATTTCTAGCAGGGCAGATGGGGAAATACTAGGGCCTGTACCCATTGCCATGACCACGAGGTGTCTGATTCAAGGTTCCCAGGAGGGCCTGGATCATGGCGGCGTTGTTTTGGCTGAACGAGGTGCAATGGGCAGCGATCGAGCCGTTGCTGCC
>JAKAQU010000263.1 GCA_021819535.1 Pseudomonadota bacterium
TCGGCGAGCATGAGGGCGCGGTAGGCGGGATCGACCCAGGCTTTGGCGACCATCCGTGCTCCCTGCGCCGGGGTTGCGGCATCGGTCGAGCGGATGCGCTCGGCAAGCGCCGCCTCGCTCACCATTTCCTTGGCGGCGAGCACGTCGAGGAGGGCCGCGAAGAGTTCTTCGGCCGGGGTCGCGAGGAGCGGCATCATCGTGCCTCCAGCCAAGGCCCGAAAATCTCGACCAGAAGCGAGCCCGCGCTGCACGGCGCGCGCCAGATCGTCTCGGGCGCGAAGAGCACGTGATAGAGCGGAAGGCTTGCCGCCGGGCGGGCGAAGGCGAGATCCTCGGGGTTGGGAAAATCGCCGAGATGGCGGACCACGACGCCTTCGCGCCCGCGAAGATAATGGGGCGTCCTGATATGTGCCGGGCCGCGTGTCTCCGGCCAGTCATCGCGCACGAGGACGCGGGCGCCGGGGGCGAGCGGCGTCATCGGCCGGCGTTCCGGCGCGCGGCGAGGGCGGCGCGCAGTTCGTCTTCGCTCACCACCCCCTTGCGCAGAAGGGTATCGGCGATCGAGCGCACCCAGCGTTCGTAGTAAGACAGGCGATGATACTCGGCCTCCGGGATCGCCTCGATCCCGCGCCGCAATTCATCGACCCGCATGATGCCGGAGGCGCCGAGGATCTGGCGGAGCGCATCGACGCGGCGATCGAACGGGGTGAGCGCGTGCGGCGCGGTCTCGACCTTCTCGCAGAGGAATTTCGCAACGCCGCCGAGATCGTGATGGGCGCGGCGCGGATCGAGGCCGGGCTCGCCGGCCATGGGCTCATGGGTCGTGCTCAATTCACCGCCTCCTCCAACACGCCGGCAAGCTGCTCAGGCTGTGACCAGCGGGCAATCGAGGACAGGGGTTCCAAAAGCTTGAAATCCTCTTCCCGCCAGACATCGGCGGTATCATCGAAAAGAGAAACAAAGCGCAACGACTCCGGCCCTACCGCCTTATAACTGAGGTCGTACCAGGCCGCGAGCACATGTTCAGCGATGGGACGGGCGGCAGAACGGGAGCCGGTCGCGAGCACGAAAATGAGCGAACTCCGGGCGGGAGTCCGGACATGAAAATCCGGCATCCAGACCCGGCCCGAGCGCCCCGGGATTTTCTCGGCCCGAGAGAAATTGAAATGGTGTTCGGCGAGCCAATCAGCCACTTCCTCATTCACCGATTCGATGGATCGGGTGCGGAACGTGAACCAGAGATCCGACACCCGAAGCGCTGCCTGGGCAACCCGCAAAACCACGGCGGCCAGAGAATCGTGTGACCGGCAGCGCGCGAGAAGGGCGCCGCGAAAAAATTCGACGCCGTGGGTCTGGCAGGCGTCGCTAAGCAAAGAGCTTTGTTTGGGCGATCGGCGCGGTGAAAGCGTTTGCATGCGCAGCCAGCGCGTCGTTTCTCCGAGATCGGAGACCGTGATGACCCCGTCTTCGGCTTTACAAAAAAGATCAATGTTGTCGCCATCAGGGTAAAGATACGGCGTTCTGATGCGATAGAACTCGCCACGCTGAGCGCAGCTAAACAGCGCGCCCAAACCAGTTTTAATATCCGTGCAAAGATCGAAGTCGTTCATGTTGTGCTCGATCCCCAACCGAACAGCGGCAGTTGCTGAGGCGGCGGTGGCTGCATTCTTCCTATGTGATTAATTCTTGCCTCGGCACAGAATTGTTTCCACACTTCGACCGGTTCGCCGGCCGAAGCGGTGATATCCGTGGGCGCGTAGGCCTCTTTGTCGCGGAAGAGTTCGTTCCAGCGGTGCTTGTGTGTCTCCCCCACCTGATCGCATTGCGGGTTGTGATGATCCTTGCCCAGATCGAGGCCATAAATACGCCCGACATTGGGCATGATCAAAACATAAGATAGCGCCGATATCAAAAGGTTATAGCTGCCTCGCACGAAAAGCGGCCACCCGGTCTCGGACTGCACCTCGACACGGAATTCGACGCTCGGGGAATGATCCTCGTCTTCCTGCCAAACGATATCCCCTTCGATGCGCTTGGTGGCATCGTTGATCAGGGTTTCGAATTCGGCGTTACTGAATGACATGGGTCGTGCTCAATTCACCGCCTCCCCTGGGAAACTCCCCCAGAACGCCGCGCGCGGCAGAAAGCCATGATAGCCACCGATCTGCACTTCGCACCAGAGCGCATTGGCCTCGCAATGGCTGATCCGCCCGACGACACCGGGGGCCGCGCGGGCGAGGATGGCGGCGTTGTCGGCCGGTGCCGCGCGCAACATTTGCTCGGCCCCGATGACGACCAGCGTCCGCCGCCCGGTCAATGTCGCCTCATGCACCCAGCCCTCGGTGCCGTCGGCGTCGCGGATCAGGCGCCAGACATCGAATTCGCGCTCGATCTCGACCGGCAGGCCGCGCCGCTTATAGACCCAGGCGATCGGATAGCGTGTGCCGGGGCCGACGCGGAGATTGACGTCGTCGGAGCGCAGGGCCGCGAAACGGGGCAGGGGAAGGCCGGTCACACTGCCCTTGCCCGGCGCCGCTGCGGGCGCGGCGGCGGGTGGAGACGGGGTTGGAGACGCGGCCGGGGCCGGCGGCGACGGCGCGGCGGCGGCCAGCGCCCAGGCGGCAAACACGCCAAGCGCCGCGCGTCTCATGATCGCGCGCCCTTCTCAGGCGTGAGACAGCAGGGGGGCGTGAGACAGCAGGGGCGCGACCCCCTGCGCATCAGCCAGTAAACGCCGGCGAGATCGACGAGGCCGGCGCCGAGCCGATCGAGCGTGCCGTAATTGGAGCGCCCGGCGCGGCGTGGGCGGTGATGCACGGCAACGCTCACCACCCGCCCACCGGCACGGAGGTAAAGCGCCGGCAGAAACCGGTGCATATGATCGAACCGCGGCAGATCGAGAAAGCCCTCGCGGCGGAACAGCTTGAGGCCGCAGCCGGTATCCGGCGTCGCATCGCCGAGCACCGTGGCGCGGACGGCATTGGCGAGCCGCGAGGTCATGCGCTTTCGCCAATCGTCCTGCCGCGCTCGCCGCCAGCCGGCGATCAAGACCGGCGCGCCTTTTTCTTCCTCGGCGAAAGCGCGCGCCAGCAGGGCGGGAATGTCGGCGGGATCGTTCTGGCCATCGCCGTCCAGCGTCGCGATCCACGCCCCGGCGGCGGCGCGAACGCCGGTCGCGATCGCCGCACTCTGCCCGCAGCTGCGGCGATGGCGCAGCCAGCGGAGCGGCACCCCGGAAAATCGCTCGGCCTCGGCGAGACGCGCCGGTGTGTCGTCCTCGCTCCCGTCATCGACATAGACGATCTCCGTCCCGGCGCCATGACGCTCGCCGAGATCGGCGAGCACGGCGCGCAACTCATCGATGAGCGGCAGAATATTCGGCGCCTCGTTCCGCACCGGTACGACGGCGGAGAGCACGACACCTGGCCATGGTGCGGGATCATAACCTGACATTGTCACGCCCGGCGGTAGCACCGCGCAAGACCGCCGGCAAGCCGGTTGACCGGGCGGGCACGGCCGGGCAAACCCGCGCGCCATGACCCGCACGCACCCGCCCTTGCCGCCATCGTCCTGGATTCTGAGCGAATCCTATGCCGGCCTGATGGCCCAGGCGCGCGGCCTCGCCGAAGCCGCTTCCCTCACCCCGGAAAGCCGCGTCCTCGCCCCGCGCGCGCCCTGGCGCTTCGTCACCGCGCGGTGGTGGCCGGCACCACTCGCCGCCATCGGCACCGCCATCGCCGGGCCGCTCCCGGACATCGTCATCGGCTGCGGCGGGGTCGGCGCGGTGATCGGGGCGGCGCTCCGCCGCCGCCATGGCGTGCGCGCCGTCCAGATCCAGCATCCGCGCATGAACCTGAACCGTTTCGATGTCATTCTCGCCGCCAGCCACGACGATCTCAGCGGCCCCAATGTCATCGTCACCCGCACCGCCCTCCATGGTGTGACACCGGCGCGGCTTGCCGCCGAGGCGGCGATCTGGCGGCCGCGCCTCGCCCATCTGCCGCGCCCCTTGGTCGCGGTTCTGGTTGGCGGCTCGAACGGGCGGTTTCGCCTCGGCGCCCTGGAAGCCGAAGCGCTCGGCACCCGCCTTGCCGCCCTCGCCGCGGGCGGCGCCGGTATCGCCCTGACCCCGTCGCGCCGTACCGCGCCATCGGCGCAAGCGGCGCTGCGGCTGGCGCTCGCCGGGCCGCTCGATGCCGGCCGTGCCTATCTCTGGGATGGCGGGGGCGAAAATCCCTATTTCGGCCTGCTCGCGCTCGCGGATGCAATCATCGCGACCGAAGACAGTGTTTCGATGATGTCGGAGGCGGCGGCAACCGCAGCGCCGCTGCTGATCGCCCGCCTGCCCGGCCATTCGCGGCGCATCCGCGGCTTCAGCGAAGGATTGATCGAGGCCGGCCGGGCACGGGACTTCACCGGGCGGCTCGAAATCTGGCCGGTCACGCCAATCGATGATACAGAAGCGGCGGCAGCCGAATTGCGCCGGCGGCTCGGCTATTGAACGGCTCCGGCGCGACGGTAACGATGGGAAGAATTGTTCTTTTTTGAAAAAAAGAACCAAAAAACTTTTATTCGTTGGGCAG
>JAKAQU010000264.1 GCA_021819535.1 Pseudomonadota bacterium
ATTGTTCCCGGCCAAGATCCGCTATTCCTCGATGTCGCTCCCCTATCACATCGGCAATGGCTGGTTCGGCGGTATCCTGCCGCTCCTGGCCACGGCGTTGGTCGCGTGGTCGGGCGATATCTATTACGGCCTCTGGTTCCCGGTCATCGTCGCCGCGGTCAATGCCGTAATTGCGGCGCTGTTCCTGCATGAAACCAAGGACGTCGATATTCACCATTGACACGGACGGCGCCCGGGGGCGAAATCCCGGGCGCCGAATGTTCTGCCAGTGACGGCTTGGACTGCTGTAAACAGCAAGTTCGTTTAACACTTTACTCATTCCTTGCCGATATTTTTGCCTTGCGCCACAACAGAGCTTCCTTGGCGCGGAGGTGTCGATGCTGGCAATTTTCGCCTGCCTCACAGAACGGCATGATCTTCGGCTCGTGGCACTGGCGGCGCTGATCTGCGCCATCGCCTGCACGACCGTCGTCGCCATGCTCGCGCGCGCGATGCAAAGCCAGGGAAAAGCCCGCGCGACCTGGGCGGTTGCAGCGGCGGTTTCGTTCGGCGGCGGTGTCTGGGCGCTGCATTTCATCGCCATGCTGGCCTTCCAGGCACGGATGTCCGTCGCCTACGACATAGGCTGGACGGCGTTTTCGATTCTGGTCGCGATCATCGGCACGCTGCCGGGGCTCGCCCTGTTCCTCGCCCGCCCCCGCAATCCCGCCATCGCGGCACTCGGCGGCGCCATCGTCGGGCTTGCCATCACCGCCATGCATTTCACCGGCATGGAAGCGATGCGTCTCGGCGCCCTGGTCATGTACCAGCAATATTATGTCATCGCTGCCATCCTGGTCGGCGCCGTCATCGCGGCATTGGCGCTGGTCGTCGTCGGGCGCTGGCAAACTCTCCCCGGCCGGCTCACCGGCGGCCTCTTGCTCGCGCTCGCGGTGGTTGCCATGCATTTCACCGGCATGACGGCGGTGGTGCTGGCGCCGGTGCTCGGCCCTGGCGTTGCGCCCGGGAATGCCGTCCTCACCCCGGCACTGCTCGCGGTCACCGTCGCGTCGGTCAGCGCTTTGATGCTGTTCACCGGGCTGATGTTCGCGATCATCGACGCGCGGGCCGAAGAACGCGATGCCGCCGAGGCGCAACGCCTCCGCCAGATCGCCGATTCGGCCTTCGAGGGGCTGATGATCCACCGCGACGGGATCGCGCTCGACGTCAATGCCGCCTTCGCCGCTTTGGTCGGCCTCGAGGTAGGGAATATCATCGGCCGCTCGGTGCTCGATTTCGTCGCCGAACATGAAGTCGAGCATGCGAAGAGGCGCTTCGCCGCCGATGTCACCGCGATCGAGGAATGCGCGTTTCGCGCCGCCGATGGCTCGATCCGGCCGGTCGAGGTTCTGGCGCGGGAGATCGAATATGCCGGAAAGCCGGCGCGGGTGGTGGCCGTGCGCGATATTTCCGAGCGCAAGAAGGCGGCCGAGCAACTCGAATATCTCGCCCATCACGACCCGCTCACCGGGCTTGCCAACCGCGTTCTTTTGCATGCGCGGATCACCGCCGCCATCGCCCGCGCGGCGGGGCGGGGCGAGACGCTGGCGCTGCTCTCGCTCGATCTCGACCGTTTCAAGACGGTGAACGATCTTCACGGCCATCATGCCGGGGATCAGGTGCTGGTGCGCGTCGCCGCCCGGTTGCGGGCCTCTGTCCGCAATGCCGATATCGTCGCCCGCCTTGGTGGCGACGAATTCGTTCTGCTGCTGAGCGTCGGCAGCGGGGCGAGCCTCGCCGCGGACGCGGCCCGGCGGATCATCGCGAACCTGATCGAGCCCTTCGAGATCGGCACCCAATTCGCGCAGATCAACACCAGTATCGGCATCGCCCTCTATCCGCAGCATGGCGAAACCCCGGATGATCTGCTGAAAAACGCCGATACCGCGCTCTATTCGGCCAAGCGCGCCGGCCGTGGCATCGCGCGGCTGTTCGATCCGGCCATGGATGCCGAGTTGCAGCGCCGCCGGCATCTCGAACAGGATCTTCGCCTCGCCATCCAGAAGCGGCAGATCGCGATCCATTTCCAGCCGCTGTTCAAGAACGACGGCGCAACCCTGGCCGGCTTCGAGGCCCTGGCGCGCTGGACGCATCCTGAACGAGGCCCGATTTCCCCGGCCGATTTCATTCCGCTGGCCGAGGAGAGCGGTCTCATCATGTCGCTCGGCCACCTCGTTCTCGAAACCGCCTGCGCCGAAGCCGCGTCCTGGCCGTTTGCGCACCGCATCGCGGTCAATATTTCCCCGGCCCAGCTCCGCGCCGGCAATCTCGTCGCGACCGTGACCGAGGTTCTGGCCAAAACCGGTCTTGCGCCGACGCGGCTCGAACTCGAAGTCACCGAAAGCCTGCTGATCGAGGACACCGAGGGAACGCTCGCCACCCTGACCGCGCTCAAAGCGCTCGGGCTTCGCATCGTGCTCGACGATTTCGGCACCGGCTATTCCAGCCTCAGCTATCTGCGCCGCTTCCCCTTCGACAAATTGAAGATCGACCGCTCCTTCATTCATGCGCTCGGCGAGAACGACGAGGCGATGGCGATCGTGCGCGCGATCGTCGCGCTCGCGCACAGCCTCACCCTCGATGTCACGGCGGAGGGAGTTGAGACGGAAACCCAGCTTCAGCTTTTACAGGCCGAATCCTGCACCGAAATGCAGGGCTATCTGCTCGGCCGCCCGGCCACCGGCGAGTCGCTTGCCTGCATGCTGCGCACCCAAGCTTACGAGCGCGCAACCCCGAGCCACAGCCAGCGCCCGCACCTGAAAGCGATCGTCGCCCGCGGCTGATTTCCGCCCCGCTTTTTTGATCTGCCCTGGCCCGCGCGAATTATGCTCAACGGCTTGTCGCACGACTTTCGTGTGACAGGGTTTTCGTGCGATGTGACGGATAATGGTTTTTTGCCTCAGGTTTTCAGAAAAACCCTTCCTCGGTGGCGGAGAAGACATGAACGGCGCGGAAAGTCTGGTGCATACGCTGCTCGCCTGCGGCGTCGATACGTGTTTTGCCAATCCCGGCACGAGCGAGATGCATTTCGTTGCGGCCCTCGATCGCATCCCGGGCATGCGTTCGGTGCTCGGCCTGTTCGAGGGCGTGGTGACCGGGGCGGCAGACGGCTATGCCCGCATGACCGGCAAACCCGCCGCCTGTCTTCTCCATTGCGGGCCGGGGCTCGCCAATGGCCTTGCCAATCTCCACAACGCCCGCCGCGCGCGGACGCCCGTGCTTGCGGTCATCGGCGATCAGGCGACCTATCACCGCCCGCTCGATGCACCACTCACCGCCGACACCGAAGGCTGGGCGCGGCCTGTCTC
This sequence comes from Pseudomonadota bacterium, assembly GCA_021819535.1. Lineage (GTDB taxonomy): Bacteria > Pseudomonadota > Alphaproteobacteria > Acetobacterales > Acetobacteraceae > Acidibrevibacterium. The sequence continues at coordinate 3,348 of JAKAQU010000264.1, forward strand.
CGGCTTCGTGCGCACCGCGACCGCGGCCGCGACGGTCGGGCGCGACGCGGCGGCCGCGGTCGCCGCGGCACGCATGGCGCCGGGCCAGGTCGCGAGCCTGATCCTGCCCGCCGATACGGCCTGGGATGAGGGCGGCGTGATCGCCGACCCCCTTCCCGTCGTCTCCCCCTCGAAGGTCGACCCCAGTGCGATCGCGCTCGCCGCGCGCGTGTTGCGGAGATGTGAGCCGACGATGCTGCTGCTCGGTGGCGCCGCCTTGCTCGCCGCCCCGCTCGCGGATGCGGCGCGCATCGCGGCGGCAAGCGGGGCACGCCTCATCGCGCAACAGCAGAATGCGCGCGTCGCGCGTGGCCGCGGGCGGGTTGCCATCGGGCGTGTGCCCTACCCGCTCGATCAGGCGCTCGCCGCTTTCGCCGGCATCCGCCATCTCATCCTCGTTGGCGCGCCGCCGCCGGTTTCGTTCTTTGCCTATCCCGGCCGGCCGAACCGGCTCGCGCCACCGGATTGCGACATCCATGTCCTCGCCCGCCCCGAACAAGACGGGCCGGCGGCACTCAAGGCGCTCGCCGATGAACTCGGCGCCGGCGCGGCACCGGCCGGAGAGGCGTTTCCGCCACTCTCCCCGGTGCGTGGCGCGCTCACCCCCGAAAGCGGGGCCGAGACCATCCTCGCCCATCTTCCCGAGGATGCGGTGGTGATCGACGAGGCGGGCAGTTTCGGGCGCGGCATTTTCGCCCAGTCCCACCGCGCCGCGCCGCATGACTGGCTGCAACTGACCGGGGGCGCGATCGGTGATGGCCTGCCGATGGCGGTGGGTGCCGCGATCGGCGCGCCGGGGCGGCGGGTGATCTCGCTCCAGGCGGATGGCTCGGCCATGTATACCATCCAGGCGCTCTGGACCCAGGCGCGCGAGCGGCTCGATGTCACCACCATCGTTTTCGCCAATCGCCGCTACGCCATTCTGCTCGGTGAACTCGCCAATGTCGGTGCCAATCCCGGCCCGCGGGCGCTCGGCATGATGAGCCTCGCCGATCCCGATCTCGACTGGGTGAAGCTCGCCGGCGGCATGGGGGTGGAGGCGGCCATGGCCGAGGATGGCGCGCGGCTCGCCGATCTCCTCACCTATTCGGCAACCCGGCGCGGGCCGTTCCTGATCGCGCTCGCGGTTCCGTAGCCGCCGCGATCAGCACGGCTCGGGCGTAAACCGCAATGTCGGCAGGGCGAGTTCGTCTTGGG
>JAKAQU010000265.1 GCA_021819535.1 Pseudomonadota bacterium
TCTCGACATGGCAACGCTCATCATCATCGGCGCGCGCGCGAGCCGCCTGATCATGCGCCCGACCGGGCTTCCCTGGTTTTATACGCCACGCATTGCCCCATGAAGCCGATCGAGCCACGCCATCACGCCCGCAATTCCATCGGCCGTCGCGACCGCGGCCGATGGCGCGGGCCGATCGACCATCACCACCGGAATGCCGAGCGCATGCGCCGCATCGAGTTTTTCGCGCATTACGCCACCGGAATTCTTGGTGACCAGAAGATCGATTTTGTGCGCGGCCAGAAGTTCGCACTCACTCGCGCGCGAAAACGGCCCGCGCGCGGCAATCACGGCGCAATCGGGCGGAAGAAAAGCGGGATCGGGCGGATCGACGCTCCGGATCAGGTAGTGATGCCAGGGAGCCTCGCGAAAGGGCACAAGATCCTGACGCCCGATGGTCAGAAACACCCGGCGCGGGGTTATCCCGAGCGCCTGCGCGGCGGCGGCGATATCGGGGACGGAAATCCAGTGCGCGCCGGGCGTTTTCTTCCATGGCGGGCGCCTGAGCGCGAGCAGGGGAATGCCGGCGACGGTCGATGCCGCTTGCGCATTGGCCGAAATGCGCGCGGCGAAAGGATGGGTCGCATCGATCAGGGCATCGAATCCTCCCTCGACAAGAAAAGCGGCCAGACCCTCGGCGCCGCCGAAACCGCCGCGTCGCCACGGGATTGGCGGCGCGGCCGGATTTTTCGTCCGCCCGGCGAGCGAGAGCAGCGGGGTTGTTCGGGAATCATGGGCAAGCGCGCGGGCCAGCGCCATCGCCTCCGCCGTGCCGCCCAGGATCAGGAGTTTTATTGGCGCTGGCATCGGTTTTCTCATCGGTTTCGGTTTTCTCATCGGTTTTCCGGCGCATGAACGACACATTGCCCTGGCTTGCGATTGTCGGCATCGGCGAGGATGGTGTCGAGGGGCTTTCCGGCGCCGCCCGCGCCGCGATCAAGGGGGCGGCGGCGGTGTTCGGCGGCACGCGCCATCTGACGCTTGCCGCCTCCCTCATCCACGGTGAAGCGATCGCCTGGCCGGCGCGGATGAAAACCGCGATCCCGACCATTCTTGCCCGTCGCGGTGAAAAAATCGCCGTCCTCGTCTCCGGCGATCCGTTCTGGCACGGGCTTGGAAGCCTGCTCGCGGACTTAGTGCCGATCGCGGAAATGACGGTATTTCCGCGCCCATCGGCGTTTTCGCTCGCCTGTGCCCGGCTCGGCTGGCCCTTGCAGCGTATCACCACGATTTCGCTCTGCGGCCATCCGCTTCCGACCCTGATCCCGCATTTGCAGCCGCGCGCCCGGGTTCTCGCACTCTCGGCCGATGCGACGACGCCGGCGCAAGTCGCCGCCCTCCTCGTTGCGCGCGGCTTCGGGCCGAGCCGGATGCATATCCTCGAAGCGCTCGGCGGGCCGCGCGAACGCGTGCGCGAGACCGCGGCAGACGCTTTCGCGCTCGCTGATGTCGGCCCGCTCAACCTCCTCGGCCTCGACCTCGAAGCGGGGCCGGAGGCGGCGATCATCCCCCGCGCGCCAGGTCTCCCCGATGATTTCTTCGCCCATGATGGGCAGATCAGCAAACGCGAAATCCGCGCCCTCGCGCTTTCGGCGCTGGCGCCACGGCGCGGCGAGCGGCTTTGGGATATCGGCGCCGGTGCCGGCTCGATCGCCATCGAGTGGCTGCTCGCCGATCCCGCCAACGAGGCGATCGCGATCGAGGCCGACCCTGCCCGCGCCGCGCGCATCCGCGACAATGCCGCATCCCTCGGCGTGCCCCGGCTCGACATCGTGGCCGGCGAGGCGCCGGCGGCGCTCGCGCGGCTCCCGCCCCCGGATGCCGTCTTCATCGGTGGTGGCGCGCGCACGCCGGGGCTGATCGAGGCGGCCTGGGCGGCGCTTGCGCCAGGCGGGCGGCTGGTCGCCCATGCGGTGACGCTGGAGACCGAAATGGTGCTGGCGGCGGCGCGGGCACGGCTCGGCGGGCGAATGACGCGGATCGGCATCGCGCGGCTCGAACCGCTTGGGGCGCTCTCCGGGTTTCGCCCGGCGATGACGGTGACCGCGTGGCAGGTGGAAAAGCCGTGGATCAGCGCGTGATTGCGGCCGGGCTCGGCTGCCGCCGCGGCGTCGATCTCGCCGCGGTGCTGGCGCTCTTGCAACGCGCCGCCACGACCGCCCGGCCGGCGCTGCTCGCCGCCCCCGCCTTCAAATGCCACGAGCCGGCGCTCGCCGCCGCCGCAGCGGCACTCGGCCTGCCGCTTCGTTTCATCGACGCCGAGGCGCTGGCAGCCGTCCAGGTATGGGCGCAAAGCCGCTCGGCGGCGGCATTGCGGGCGACGGGCTTTGCCGCCATCGCCGAGGCGGCGGCGCTGGCGGCGCTCGCCGCCGGCGCGCGCCTGATCCTGCCGCGAATAACAGGCGGCGGCGTCACCTGCGCGCTCGCCGAAGGGATGCCGCGATGACCGTCCATTTCATCGGCGCGGGGCCGGGGGCGCCTGATCTGATCACGCTCCGCGGACGCGATCTCCTCGCCCGCGCCCCGGTCTGTCTCTATGCCGGCTCGCTCGTCGCGCCGGAAATCCTCGGCTTCTGCCCGCCCGGGGCGCGCCTCATCGATACCGCGCCGCTCTCGCTCGATGCCATCGAGGCGGAATTCGTCGCCGCCCATGCCCGCGGCGAGGATGTCGCGCGGCTCCATTCCGGCGATCTCGCGGTGTTCAGCGCGGTTGCCGAGCAGATCCGCCGTCTCGAACGCCATGCCATCCCCTATACGTTGACCCCGGGCGTTCCCGCCTTCGCCGCCGCCGCCGCCGCACTCGGGCGCGAATTGACGCTGCCCGAGCGGGCGCAAAGCGTGGTGCTGACGCGCCTTTCCGGCCGCGCATCCGCGATGCCAGCGCGGGAACGCCTCGCCGCCTTTGCCGCAACCGGGGCGACGCTCGCGATCCATCTCGCGATCCACGCCCTCGATCGCGTCGTGGCCGAGCTTTTGCCGGTCTTTGGCGCAGAGTGCCCGATCGCCATCGTCGCCCGCGCGAGCTGGCCGGATCAGCGCATCGTTTGCGGCCGGCTCGGCGATATCGTGGCACAACTGCACCGCGACCCGATCACGCGGACCGCCCTGATCCTGGTCGGACCCGCGCTGATGGCCGAGGATTTCGCCGAGAGCGCGCTCTATGACGCCGATTACGTGCGCCGGTTCCGGGGTGGTGCGCCATGAACCGGGGCGAACGGAGCCTGCCCGCAGAGATTCCCGGCGCGGTCGAACACCAATATCTCAAGCGTCATCCCATTACCCGCCAAGACCCCGGCCGCAACCTCCCATGCCGCGGCGGCGATGGCATCGGCGAGCGCAAATCCGGCCGCGCGCGCGATTTCCTCGGCCCTGAGCGCGGTCTCCGCCGTGGCAATGGCGGCGGCAAGGCCGGGCTCGGCGCCGGCGCGTGCGGCGAGCGTCGCAAGGGCCGCGAAATCGACCAGCCCGCGCCTGGCGTGGAGATCGAGCCTTCCCTGGCCGAGTTTCGTGAGCTTGGCGATGCCGCCGGCGAGGGTGAGGCGCGGGAGCGGATGGCGGCGGAGATATTTCAGCATCCCGCCGACGAAATCCCCCATGTCGATCAGCGCCGTCTCGGGGAGCGCATAGAGACGCTGCACCGCCGCCTCCGAGGTCCGGCCGGTGGCGGCGGCGATATGCGTGATCCCGCAGGCACGCGCGACGTCGATGCCGCGCTGGATGCTCGCGATCCAGGCAGCGCAGGAATAGGGCACGACGATGCCGGTGGTGCCGAGCACCGAAAGCCCGCCCTCGATGCCGAGCCGCGGGTTGAGCGTTTTTGCCGCCAGCCGCTCACCGTCCTCGATGCCGATCTCGACCACGACATCGCCGGCGGCGCCACACTGTGCTGCGATTTCGCCGATCGCGGCACGGATCATCTGGCGCGGCACCGGATTGATCGCCGGCTCGCCGGGCGGGATCGGAAGGCCCGGGCGCGTCACCATCCCGACCCCGCTTCCCGCCCGAAAGACGACGCCGGCGCCGGGTGCCGCGTGGCTGACGCGGACGCGGATCAAAGCGCCGTGGGTGACATCGGGATCATCGCCGGCATCCTTGACGACGCCGGCCGCAGCGAAACCGGCGCCGCGCCCGGTCTCGGCGAGGGCGAACGCGGCCTCGCCGCCACCCGGCAGAGCGATGGTGACGGGATCGGGAAAATCACCGGCGAGGAGCGCCGCAAAGGCCGCCTTGGCCGCCGCGGCGGCACAGGCGCCGGTCGTCCAGCCGCGACGGAGCGGACGGGCTTCGATCACGCCGACCATTATACGGCAGCCATCCCCGTGCCGTCACGGGGATGGCGCGGGAGGGGATGGCGCGGGAAAGGAAAGAGAGATCGTTCTTTTTTGAAAAAAAGAACCAAAAAATCTTTATTCGTTGGGCAGTGCCTATGGCACTGCCCGCTCCGAGGAAGTTGCCACTCCAAGGGCACGGAAACAAAGTCTTTTTGATTCTTTTTCTTCACAAAAAGAAGATTCTTTCTCCTGTCTGCGCCCCGATGACCGCGC
>JAKAQU010000266.1 GCA_021819535.1 Pseudomonadota bacterium
TCTCTTAGTATCCGGAAAATATTCGGTGTAGGTCTCGCCGGTGCGGCCGTAATAGAGCACCCGCTTGCCCAATAGCGAGACGAAGTAGCCGGCGCAGCCCGCGCCGGCCGCCTTGGCGCAAAAGCCTTGATAGGTGAAACCTGGCGTCAGCGCCTGGGCCTCACGGAGCGCCTCTTTGAGCGAGGCGGCGTCGAAGCGCTTGGCCACCGGCGCTGACGTGCATACGGTCTCGAGCGCGACCGTCTCGCCATCTGGCCGGTAATAGATGCGGATGGCGCGACGGAAATCGACGGCGTAACCATCGAAGCTGGCCTCCATCAGCAACCGCACGCTCTCAGGGAAGGTCATTCCGCCCGATTCCGCCCCTTGCAGGGCGGCTCGGGCCGCGTCTTGCCAGTTGGTGTTCATGTCGTCGTCCTTTCAGAGGGATGTGGGGTATCCGCTGTTAATCGACGGGCAGGAATTTGAGGCCACGCTTTTCGACAATTCCCCGTAGGATGCGGAGCAGCGTCGCGCGGTCTTCCGGTGTGAGATGATCGAAAAATTCGGCGTCATTGGCATCGGCGAGAGCCGCCAATCCGGGCACCAGGGCACGGCCGGCGTGTGTCAGGGAGAGGGTCTGCGCCCGCCCATCCTCCGGGTCGGCGGCGCGAACGAGCAGCGATTTGGCGATCAGCCGATCCGCGAGTTTGCTGATGGCGCCCCGCGTCATGCCCATGCGATCGGCCAGTCGGCTTGGCGCGATGGCCTCCTCGTCGAGCAATTGGCGCAGCAGCACCCATTCCGCCACCGTCACGCCATGCCTTTCGACCTTGCGGGCGAAAGCCTGCGAGACGTGGTTGGAGACGTAGCGCAGCCAGTAGCCGAGATGGGCGGTCAGGTCGGAAGCGGGGGCGGCCGGCATTGGGCAATCTCTATGATTGACAAGGAAACTATAGGTTTATAGTTTTCTAGTCAATTAAATTCGCGACCAAAGCGCGGCATGCAAGCCTCTGCATCGATCGGCGGGTCAAGCTCGGTTCGCAGATCAGCACCATCGGCCGCGAAGGCGGGCTTTCGGAGCAGAGGTGGCAGCGCTGCAAACCCGGGACAGCGGCGCCTTTGTGGCGGCCGGTTTGACCGCAATCAGCCCCTTGGGCAACCCTTGGGAAGCTGCCCCTGAGCCACAGGTTGCGAGCCCCCGGGAAACCCGTCAGATTATTGCCATGAACGCGGAAGAGGAGATTCTCGCCCTTCCCGGCGGGCCGACTAGGGTGCGCTGGCGCCGGCATGCGCGGGCGCGGCGGGTCAGTTTGCGCATCGATCCGCGCGGCGGCGGCGTGGTGGTGACGCTGCCGGCGCGTGCCGGGCGGCGGGCCGGCATGGCGCTCCTCATGACCCATGCCGACTGGGTGGCGGAGCGGCTCGCAGCCCTTCCGAGTGCCATTGCCTTTGCCGATGGCACCGCGATCCCGATCGACGGCACCCTCCACCGCATCCGCCATTTGCGCAAAGGCGATCCAGAGGGCGCGCGGGGCAGCGTCTGGGTTGAGGGCGAAACCCTTTTCGTGAGCGGCGGGGTCGAATTTCTCGCCCGTCGCGTCGGCGATTTTTTGCGCGCCGAGGCGCGCCGTCGCTTCACCGCCCTGGCCGCGACCAAAGCCGGAACCGCCGGGCTTCGGGCGCTCCGCGTCAGTGTCAAGGATACGCGCACGCGCTGGGGGAGTTGCGCGCGCGACGGCGCATTGAGCTTCAGTTGGCGCCTCATCATGGCGCCGCGCTTCGTGCAAGACTACGTCGCCGCGCACGAGGTGGCTCATCTGCGCCACATGGATCACGGGCCGCGTTTTTGGGCGCTGGTCGATGAGTTGACGCCTTGGCGGGCGGAGGGCATGCGCTGGCTCAACGGCGAGGGGGCGCGGTTGCTCCGGATCGGCTGAGCACGCGCGATCGTGGCTTGCCAAGCGGCATCCACGTGCTCTGATGGGGCGGCATACCGGGGAGCAAACGCCATGAAGGCCGTCGTCTATACCCATTGCCGCCCGATCGACGCCGAGGACGCCCTACTCGATACATCTCTTCCCGATCCCGTGCCGCGCAAGCGCGATCTTTTGGTCGAGGTGCGGGCGGTCGCGGTCAATCCAGTCGATACCAAGCTCCGCCGCCATGCCGACCCGGTCGGCGAGAAGCGCGTGCTCGGCTTCGATGCCGCAGGCGTGGTGCGGGCACTCGGCGCCGAGGTCACGCATTTCGGCATCGGCGATGAGGTCTGGTATGCCGGCGCCATCAACCGCGCCGGCGCCAATGCCGAATATCAGCTCGTCGATGAGCGCCTGGTCGGGCGGAAGCCGCGCCGTCTCGGCTTTGCCGACGCAGCGTCGATGCCGCTCACCTCGCTCACCGCCTTCGAAATGCTGTTCGATCGCCTGCAAGTGCCGCAAGCGGCGGCGGGCAGTCTTCTGATCATCGGCGGCGCCGGCGGGGTCGGCTCGATGGCGATCCAGCTCGCGCGAAAGCTCACGGAACTCACCGTGATCGCGACCGCGAGCCGCCCGGAGAGCGTCGATTGGTGCCATCGCCTCGGCGCCCATCACGTCATCGATTATCAGGGCGATATCCCGGCGCAACTCAGCGCGCTCGGCTTTCGCGCCGTCGATTTTATCTTCTCGACCAATGCTTCCGATCAGCACTGGCCGGCGATGGTGCGGGCCATCCGCCCGCAGGGGCGGATCGGCCTGATCGACGATCCGGCGCCGATCGATGTCCGCGATCTCAAGCAGAAATCGGTCTCGCTCCACTGGGAAGCGATGTTCACCCGCGGGCTGTTCGAAACCACGGACATGATCGAGCAGCAGCGGATTCTGGAGCGCATCGCGGCGCTCGCCGACGAGGGTGTGCTGCAGACGATTCTCGCCGAGCATCTCGGGCGCATCAGCGCTGCCAACCTCATCCTCGCCCATCGCCGCATCGAAAGCGGCAAGATGCGCGGCAAGATCGTGCTGGAGGGATTTTGATCCCGGAGTTCAAGGATCGTCCCAATTTAAATCAATATTGACGATCGGCCGCTAGACTGACCGCGACCCGGTGTTCCATCGCGGAGGCTTCGATCGCTGACATGTCCACCACCGCAGCCGATCCGCGTGAGCGCTTCGTCACTTTCTCCTTCGCCGCCGCCGATCTCCTGATCGAGGCGACGCTGGAGGGAGAAATCTCTTTCGCGACTGGGGCTTTCCAGTCCCTGCTCGGCCATCCGCCCAGCACGTTTGTCGGGCGCAAAGTGCGCGAATTGGTGGCGCCAAGCGACCGGGAGGGGCTCGATCAGGCGTTGGCCATTCTGCCGCGTCGCGGCCGCCAACTGCCGATGACGCTCCGGCTCGCCGACAAAGCGCGAACGCCGCGCGCCCTCGCCGGACTTCTGTTCGCCGAACCTGGCCGTCCGCCACGGCTTTTTCTGACGTTCGCGGCATTGCCCTTGCCGCTTGGCGCGCCCGTGGGAGGGTCCGCCGCGCGGCCGGTCATGCAGGCGGCGGCGGCGCGACTCCGCGAAGGCGACGGCGGCCGGCTCGATCTGATCGAAATCACGCCCAGTGCCACGGGGAAGACGGAACAGGATGCGGCCGTCGGCGCGGTTTTGGAGGGGCTGGTGCCGAATGCCGTCCTCGGCGAGATTGCGCCGGGCCGCTTCGGCATGGTCGTGGGCAAGGACGCAGCCGATGGCATCCTCGCCGTCGTCGCAGCACTGGAGAGCGCGCTCCATGCGCGCGGCATCGCCGCCGCCGTCGCCTCTCAGCCGCTTGCGCTCGACGCCGAGACGCTGACCCCGGACCAGGCGGCGCGGGTGCTGCGCCACGCGCTCGGCATTTTTGCCCGTGACGGTGTCGTCGGTCTCGCCAAAGCCGGTTTTTCCGACGGGCTCGCCGGCTATGTGCGCGAAGCGACCAAACACGCCACCGCGCTGCGCCGCGCGATCCGCGAGGAACGCTATCTGCTCGCCTATCAGCCGATCGTCCGCCTCGGTGACCGGGCCTGCCATCATTATGAGGCTCTGATCCGCCCGCAGGCCATTGCCGGGATCGACATCGGTGGGCCGCAGGATTTCGTCACCCTCGCCGAGACTACCGGTCTTGCTGGAGAGCTCGATCTCGCGGTGGCGATGCGGGCGGTTGCTGCCGCCGCCACCGCGCCCGCGCCGATTGCGTTTAACCTCTCCAGCCTCTCGCTGCAGAATGAGGGGTTCCGCGCGCGCCTCCTCAAGGAACTCGCCGGCGCCGCCAAGGGGCGCCTGATCGTCGAAATGACCGAAACCGCCGAGATCGAGGATGTTGCCGCGGTCCGGGAAAGCGCGGAAGCGCTCCGCGGTATCGGAATACCTTTCTGTCTCGATGATTTCGGCGCCGGCTCCGCCGATATGCGCATTTTGCGTACGGTGCCGGCGGATTACGTGAAGCTCGATGGCTCTTATGTGCCGGGCATCGTCGCACCTGGGCGGGAGCGCGATTTCGTC
>JAKAQU010000267.1 GCA_021819535.1 Pseudomonadota bacterium
GAACGCCATCACCGGGGTCAATCTTCCCGTCGATTGCGGCTGGCTGGTGACGCCGTCCTGGCTCACCTATGGCGGCTTGCCGACGCCCGACGATCAAGACCTGCCTTGAAAGATCTGGTTCTCATCACCGGCGGCGCCTCTGGCATCGGCGCGGCGACCGGGCTTGCGGTTGCGGCGGCGGGAATGCGGCCGGTGCTGTGCGACGTGGCGCGGTTCACGCCGGAGGCCGCGGATGTCTGGCCGACGCCGTTCGACGTCTCTGACGAGACGGCGGTCGCGCGTGAGATTGCCGCGATCGAGGCGCAACTGGGCCCCATCGCCGGGCTGGTGAATGCCGCCGGCATCCTCGGCCGCACAGCGCCACCGCACAAGCTGCGCATGTCCGACTGGGATCGTGAGATCGCCGTCGATCTGCGCGGCACCTATGTCATGTGCCGTGAGGTCGGCGCGCGCATGGCGGCACGCGGATCCGGCGCCATCGTCAACATCGCCTCGATCGTCTCCCTCACCTCGGCCCCGGTGCATGGCTATGGCCCGGCCAAGGCCGCGGTCGCCAATTTGACCATGACGCTGGCCGCCGAATGGGGCGGGCGCGGTGTGCGCGTCAATGCGGTTTCGCCCGGCTTCACCCGAACCCCGGCGCTACAGCGTGGCCTCGATGCGGGCGTGATGGAGGAGGCGCGGCTGGCAGGGTTTTCCGCGCTCCGCCGCCTGGTCGAGCCGGAGGAGATCGGCCGCAGTGTCGCCTTTCTACTGAGCGATGCGGCGAGCGCCATCACCGGCGTCAACCTTCCCGTGGATGCCGGTTTCCTGTGCGGCGTCACCTGGCAGGCCTATGGCGGGCTGCGCGGGGATTGACGTCGCTCGCGGCGCATGGCCGCCGCCGTTTTGCCCCGGTCGCTCAAGACTGCTACCGATGACAGGCACGAGAGATGACAGCACGAGATAAGGGAGCAAAGCGGGCGTGCTCAAGGTCGGGGTGATCGGCGCGGGCCATTTCGGGCGGTTTCATGCCCTCAAGCTTGCGAAGGCCGGGCGGGCGACGCTCGCGGGGCTCACCGATACCGATCCGGCGCGCGCGGAGGCGGTCGCGCGTGAGGCGCGCTGCCCGGCGCTCGCGCTCGGTGATCTTCTCGCCGCCTCGGACGCGCTGGTCATCGCCGCGCCCGCCGAGGCCCATTTCGCGCTCGCCGAGGCGGCGCTTGCGGCGGGAAGACATGTGCTGGTCGAAAAACCGATCGCCGCCAGCCTCGATGAGGCCGACCGGCTCGCTGCTCTCGCCGCAGCAAGCGGCCTCGTGCTCCAGGTCGGGCATCTCGTGCGCTATAGCGCCGAATACGCGGCGGTTGCGGCGCGGATGCAAAATCCGCTCTATATCGAAGCGACCCGCATCGCGCCGTTCAAGCCGCGCGGCACCGATGTCTCGGTCATTCTCGACCTCATGATCCATGATCTCGACCTCGTGCTCGCCCTCGTCCAGAGCCCGATCGCCAGCATCGATGCCGTCGGCGCGCCGATCGCAAGCCAGCATGAGGATATCGCCAACGCCAGGGTGCGGTTCGAAAACGGCGCGGTCGCGACCATCACCGCGAGCCGGATTTCGCTCAAAACCGAGCGCAAGATGCGACTTTTCGCCCAGGCCGGCTATATGTCGGTCAATTTCGTCGACCGCAAGCTGATGCTGATCGGGCGCGAACGCGGCCTTCCCATCCCGGGTGGCCAGGGCTATCGCATCGAAGAGACGAGCTGGCGCGAGCACGATGCGCTGGAGGCCGAGCACGACGCTTTCATCGCCGCGATCCTCGATGGCGCGCCGGTGGTGGTCGATGCCGCCGCCGGCAGGCGAGCGCTGGCCGCGGCCCTTGCGGTGTCCGACAGCATGGCCGCCTCGCGCGCCGTCGCCCTCGCCTCAGGCCTGATCCAGAACCTCGAGGATGGCGGCGGCGGCGGCGTCCGAGGGTAGGCCGGCGGGCGGTTTGAGGCTCGTCATCACGGCACGGAACGCCGCGCGCTGTGCTGCTTTCGTCTCGTTATCCTCGATCAACCGGACGAGGGTCGCGGCCAGGCGCTCGGGCGTGCAGTTCTCCTGCAGGAGTTCCGGCACCACCTCGCGCCCGGCCAGGAGGTTGACCATGGCGACGTGGGGCACGCGGATCAGGCGGCGGGCGATCATCGCTGTCAGCGCATTCACCCGATAGGTTACCGCCATCGGCACGGAGGCGAGGGCGAGTTCGAGCGTCGAGGTGCCGGATTTGGTGAGGGCGGCGGCGGCGGCGGCGAAGGCATCGTGCTTCTCGGCGATGTCGCTCACGACATGCGGGCGAAGCGGCCAGTCGCTTGCCGCGCGCCCGACCATTTCGGCCACCGCGCCCGCGGCCGGCACCACCGGGACGAGATCGGGGAAGCGCGCGGCGAGGCGCGCGAGTGTCGCGCCATAGATCGGGAGCAGCCTTCCCGCCTCGCTCGGCCGGCTGCCGGGCATGAGGATGACCACCGGTGCTCCGGGGGCAATGCCGTGGCTCGCGCGAAACCGCGCGCCATCGCCATGATCGGCCCCCGATTCCAAAACCGGATGGCCGACGAAGCGGGCATCGAGGCCGAAGCGGGCGAAATAGGCGGGTTCGAACGGAAGAAGGCAGAGGAGCCGATCCCAAAGCCCCGGGAAATCGCGCACCCGGCGCTCACGCCAGGCCCAGACCTGGGGGGCGACGTAATGCACGCGTTTCACGCCGAGCGGCGCGAGCCTGCGCAGCAGGCGGAGCGCGAAGCCGGGGCTGTCGATCGTCACCACGATCGCGGGGCGGCGCGCTTTGATATCGGCCACTGTCTCGTCCATGCGCCGGCGCAAATGCCAGAGGCGGGGCAAGACCTCGACCAGCCCCATCACCGCGAGATCGCGCATCGGAAACAGGCTGGAAAATCCCGCGGCCGCCATGCGCGGCCCGCCGATCCCGGCGAAGGCGACATCGGGGACGCGTTTGCGGAGTGCTGCGATCAGCCGGGCGCCGAGCACATCGCCGCTATGCTCGCCGGCGAGGAGGTAGATCAGCGCCATCGGCTCAGCGCGGGGTTTGGCGCGCGGGCGGCGGGATGGGTGCTGCCGGCCAGTCCGCGTGGTTGAAGACACCGCCCTCGGCGCGCACGCGGGAAAGCCGCGCCGGATCGAGGCGGGTGATGATCAGATCCGGCTCGTCGAGCGCGCCGCGCGCCAGAACCCCATCCTCGGGAAAGCCGCGATCGACGGGTCCGAAGGCGGCGGCGTAGCCGCGATTGACATCGAGCGTCGCCGACCAGGGGGCCACCCCAACCGTGGGCGCGATCGCGACATAGCATTGGTTTTCGAGCGCGCGGGCGCGGGCGGAAAGACGCACACGGTTGAAGCCGGCGAGGGTATCGGTGCAACTCGGGCAGAGCATGAGCCACGCCCCGGCCTCGACCGCGGCGCGCACGAGGGGCGGGAACTCGATGTCGTAGCAGATGGCGATGCCGATCACGCCCCAGGGCGTCTCGAACACCGAAGGCGCGGCGCCTTGGCTGATGTGCCATTCCTCGGCCTCGAAGCGCGTCATGATGCGTTTTTCCTGAAACGCGATCCGCCCCTCGGCATCGATCAGCGGCGCGCGATTATGCGCGGTGCCATTGGCGGCGATCGGCAGCGTCCCCGGCAGGAGCCAGAGGCGATGGCGGCGGGCGATCTCGCGCATCGCTTCGAGGAGGGCGGGGGCGGAACGTGCGACGATCGCGAGTTCCTGCGCGACATCCGGGGCGGCGATTTCGTGCCCGGCGATTTCGACCGCGGCATATTCGCCGAGCATCAGGAGGTCGGCCCCGCGCGAGACCGCCTCTCCGGCGAGGCGATCGAGTTTGGCTGCAAATCCGTTCACTCCGGCGACGCGCTCGATCGGATATTGCGCGAGCGCGAGGGTGATCGGGGCTTCGGCGGTCATGGGAGGGGCGCGCCGCGGAGCGATTTCATCCAGAAGCCGAGGCGATGCTCGCTTTCCGCCGCGGCCCCGACTTCGCGCCAGCGCATGGTGCAGGACAGTGTGGGGGAGGGGGCATAGCCGCGTTTCCGCCAAAACGCATCGAGTGGCACGTGATCGGCGGGGCGGGCTTGGTGGTCGGGGGGGCGGATGACGGCGCAGAACGTCGCGAAATCAGCGTCCGAGACGCGCATGGCGTGGGCTTCGCGGGCGGCGAAGAAGGCAACGCCGATGCCTTGGCCGCGATAGTGCGGCAACAGCACGGATTCGCCGAAATAGAAAAACCGCGCGGGGTCGAGGCCGCGCGCGCGGAACGGGGTTTTCACGTTTTCGGTCTCGGCGGCCAGCGGAAGGCAGGTTGCGGCACCGATGACGCGCTCGTCATCGCGCGCGAGGATCACGGCGGCGCCGGGCGTTTTGGCGTAGGTCGCGAGATACTCCCGCTCATAGGCTTCATCGCCCTCGTAAAGATAGGGAAAGGCTCGGAAAACGGTGATGCG
>JAKAQU010000268.1 GCA_021819535.1 Pseudomonadota bacterium
CGATCTCCACGTGTGCCGCGGCATAGGCGCCGAGGCCGAAAAACACCGCGTGTGCGACGCTGAAAATCCCGCCATAGCCGATCAGGATGTTGAGGCTGACGCTGAGCAGGCCGAAAATTGCCGCAAGCTGCGCGAGATTGAGGAGATAGGCGATCATCGCGCGACAGCCGCACCGAATAATCCGCTCGGGCGGAACAGGATGAAGACGAAAAGCACGACGAAACCGGCCGCCTCGCTCCATTGCGTGTCGAGAAAAGCGACGACCAGGGTTTCGACGACGCCGAGCAGAAGCCCGGCGAGGGCGGCGCCGCGCAGGCTGCCGATGCCGCCGACGACGGACGCGGCAAGGCTGATCAGCATGACATGGGCGCCGATGCTCGGCGAAAGGCCCGTGGTCGCCGCCCCGAGCACCGCCCCCGGTACCGCGAGTGCCGAGCCGAGCGCGAAGGCAAGCGCCGACAGCCTCCGCGCCGAAAGCCCGAAAGCGCGCAGGAGATCAGGGTTCTCCGACAATGCCCGGAGCCCGATCCCGGCGCGGGTGCGGGCGAGAAACGCCCCGAGAGCGGCGAAAACGATGATGGCGATGGCGATCGCGAGCCAGAATACCTCGGCGATATAGAGCCCCGGGATAATTTCGCGCGCGCGTGTGAGCGGCGTCGAAATGGCGACGAAAGCACGGCCGAAGAAAACCTCGATCAGGCTCTGGACCATGATGACGACGCCGAAAGCGGCGACGAAGACGGTGAAAAAGGCGCCGTGATGGCGCTGGATCGGACGATAGACGAGTTCTTCGAGTAGAAGCCCGAATCCGATCGCGACCAGGAGTGCCGAGAGACAGCCGAGCGGCCAGGCGAGGCCGAAGCGGCTCGCGAGAACGAAGGCGTAGCCCGCGAGGGCGTAGGTCGCGCCATGGGCGAAATGGAAAATCCGGGTCGCGCCGAAAATCAGCGCGAACCCCGCGGCGGTCAGCGCATAGAGCGCCCCGGTTTCGATCCCCGAGACCAGCAATTGCAGAAACAGCATGCGTGCTCAGGCGGCGAGGATGAATTGGCCGGATTTCAGCGTATTGACGACGATCTTCATCGAAATATCGCCGAGATCATCGAACACGCCCTCACCGCCGACGAGCGCGAAGCGGCGCGTCGTCAAGAGGGCCGCGCGCAGCGTGTCGCCATTCACGGGTTTGCCCGCCTTTTCCAGTTGCTGCGCGAGCAGCGCGAAGAGACGAACCGCATTGTAGTAGTTCTGATGATAGGTGGTGGGATCGCTGCCATATTGCGCCCGCCAATCGGTGACGAAGCGCTGGGTCACGGGATCGTTGGTGCTCCAGTCGGCGGCCTGCATGGTAATGATCAGGCCCTCCGCTTCCGGCAGGTTGCGCACCGAGGGGATGGTCGCCCCGGAATAGGTGAGCAATGGCTGGGTGATGCCGGCATCGCGCAATTGCTTGATGATTTGCGCCTGCTGCGCGCCGTAGGAGGCGAAATAGACGGCATCGGGCGAGAGAGTGCGAATGCGCGCCGCGATCGCGGAGAATTGCTGATCGGAGGGCGCGATGGCATCGGCGGCGACGAGTTCGCCACCGGCGGCGGTGAGATCGGTCTTCAGGGCCTTGTAAAGCCCGTTGCCAAACGGATCGTTCACGTAAATGAGGGCGACGCGGCGGAGTTTGCGCGCGATCAAAAACGGCACCAGGGTCTTGATCTCATCCGGCACCAGGGGGATCACGTTCCAGTAATAGGGCGACAAACCGGCGAGGTCGGGGCCGACGCCGCCGCCATTGACCATCACCACCTTGGCTCGCGTGCCGATCGGCGCCGCCGCTTTCGAAACCCCGGTGAAGCCGATGAGCACGTAAAGCGCGTGATCGACATTGACGAGCTTGCTCATCCCGACGGCACCGCCTTGCGGCGTGCCCTCGCTATCTTCGGGGCGGAGGACGAGCGGGCGCGCGAGCATCTTGTCGGCGGTGACGTGCTTCACCGCCATCGCGGCGCCGGCGGTAAAAATGGTACCGTATTCGGCATTCGGCCCGGCCATCGGGAACAGCGTGCCGAGGGTATAGGCCTCCGCGGCTTCCTCGGCGCGAAGGCGGCGCGGCACGACCAGGCCGCCGGCCACAGGCAACGCTGCGGCAAGCAGCGTGCGGCGTGGGATTGTGCTCATGTTCTGTCCGTTCCCCCTCACATGGCGGCGCTCTGGCCGCGCCCCTTTTCGTCCCCAGGAAATCGGATACTCTCTCCGCCGTCAATCAATCATCGACCAGGGGAGTAAACGCCGATGGAGCAGATCAAGATCATGGCGCGGGGCTTGCGCTTTCCGGAGGGGCCGGTGGCGCTTGCCGATGGTTCGGTGGCACTGGTTGAAATCGCCCGCGGGACGGTGAGCCGCGTTGCCCCCGATGGCAGCGTCAGCGTCATCGCCGAGACCGGCGGCGGGCCCAACGGCCTCGCGATCGGCCCTGATGGCGCCTATTACCTCTGCAACAATGGCGGCTTCGAATGGCGCGAGCGCGAGGGGCTGACGCTGCCGGTTGCCCAGGCGAAGAATTACGCCGGCGGGCGGATCGAGCGCATCGACCCCGCGAGTGGCGCGATAACAAGGCTCTATGATCGCTGCGGCGAGCGTCGCCTCCGCGGGCCGAACGATATCGTTTTTGATACCGCCGGCGGGTTCTATTTCACCGATCTCGGCAAGGTGCGCGCCGAGGACCGCGACCATGGCGGCGTCTATTATGCCCGCGCCGATGGCAGCTTCATCGCCGAGATCGCCTATCCGGTGCTGACGCCGAACGGGATCGGCCTCTCGCCCGATGGCAAGACCGTCTACGTCGCCGAGACCGAAACCTCGCGGCTTTGGGCGTTCGATCTCGAAGCCCCCGGGGTTGCGCGCAAGGAGCGCTTTCCGCTCTCGCCGCATGGCGGGCGCCTGATCGCCGGATTGCCGGGGTTCCAGCGCTTCGACAGCCTTGCGGTGATGGCCTCGGGCAATGTTTCGGTTGCGACGCTCAATACCGGCTTTATGACCGAAATCGCGCCGGGCGGCGCGGTGGTGCGGCAGGTGAAAATGCCGGAAGCCTATCCCACCAATATCTGTTTCGGCGGCCCCGATCTCCGCACCGCCTATATCACCCTCTCGGGCACGGGCCAGCTTGCCACCATGGCTTGGCCCGAGCCCGGCCTGGCCCTCGCTTACGGCCGATAGCGGGCCGCGTTCCTCAGTTGATGGCGTTGGACGGCGTGCGCAAAAGGGGTGCCGCCGTCTTCTCGCGCGGCGATATGGTCCAGGATGCGGCGCCCGTGGCGCGCTGTGCTCCGCTCTGGCGGAGGGTGCGAAGAAACGTGAAGCCCCAGTCGAGCGGCGAGTTTTCGGCGATCGCCTGCCACATCGCGCGCCAGCGGGTCTGGCGTTCGCCGAGATCCATGGTGAGGGCGCGGGTGAGCGCTTCGGCGATCGCATCCGGGTCGTTCGGATTGACGAGGAGAGCGGCATCGAGCTGGCGCGCGGCGCCGGCAAAACGCGAGAGCACGAGAACGCCCGGATTTTCCGGATCCTGTGCCGCGACATATTCCTTGGCGACGAGGTTCATGCCGTCGCGGAGTGGTGTGACCAGCCCGACCCGGGCTTCGCGCATGTAACCGGCCAAGGTCGCGCGTGGTCCGCCTTTGGTGAGGAGGCGAAGCGGGGTCCAGTCGGGGTCGCCGCATTCGCTGTTGATCTCGCCCGCCGCCAGGGTCAACTCGGTGCGCAGCGCCTTGTAGCTCGCGACGTCCTGGCGCGAGACCGGCGCGATCTGGAGGAAGGTGACACGCCGATGCCAGGCGGTCTCGGATTCGAGAAAGCGGCGATAGCCGGCGAGGCGCTGCGGGAGGCCCTTGGTCGGATCGAGCCGATCGACGCCGAGGATCAGGCATTGGCCGCCGAGGCTGCGGCGGAGCCGCTCGACGGTCGGGGTGCGCGCGGCGCGGAGGGCGGTTGCGGCGAAGTCCGGCGCGTCGATCTCGGCCGGGAAGACACCGAGCCGCACACGCCGGCCATCGACGTCGAGAAGCGTGGCCTCGATCTGCCGCGCCGTGGTGAGGGTGCATGCAGCGGCCGCGAAATTGGCGAGATCGGCGCTGGTCTGAAAGCCGATCACATCGGCTTCCAGGAGGGAGGCGACCAATTTTCCGGCCGGCGGTGCAAGCGTCAGGATTTCAACGCTCGGGAAGGGAATGTGGAGGAAAAACCCGATCGGATTCGAAACCCCGTGCTGGCGCAGAAGGCCGGGGAGGGGGAGGAAATGGTAGTCATGCACCCAGATGAGATCCTCATCGTGGAGCAAGGGCAGAATCCGTTCGGCGAAGCGGGCATTGGTCGCGAGATAGGTTTCCGCGTCGGCGCGGTCGAAGCGCATCATCTCCGGCATGGAATGAAGGAGCGGCCACAGCACGCCATTGGCGAAATTGGCGTAGTATCCATCATGCTCGGCCTTGAGA
>JAKAQU010000005.1 GCA_021819535.1 Pseudomonadota bacterium
GAGCGCCGCGATCAGCGGCAACAGGGCGGCCTCGAAAAGAAAGCGGAATTCGCTATCATTGAATCCCGCCGGCACCGGAAGGTTGCGCGCGGCCCCGCCGGCGCGGTCATGCGCCGCCCCGGTGAAGGGCCAGCGCCCCGCCTCGTGGAGGCTGATGGTGAACACGCTGTCGTCGTCGCGAAAAGCCTCTTCGACGCCATCGCCGTGATGGGCGTCGATATCGAGATAGACGATCGGCGCGATCCCGGCGTCACGCCAGGCGAGAAGGCCGAGCACCGGGTCGTTGAGGTAGCAAAATCCGGCGGCGCGCGCCGGCCGCGCATGGTGGTTGCCGCCGCCCGGGCAATGGACGACCCCGCCCGCGCGCGAGAGCCTCGCCGCGAGCAAAACCCCGCCGACCGAAGTCGCCGGGCGGCGGAACACCTCGCGATAGATCGGATTGCCATCGGCGCCGATGCGAAACCGCTCGCGGTCCTCATTACTCACCGCCTGCATCGCCTCGGCGCGCGCGAGGGCTGCGAGATAATCGGCGTCATGAAAGCGCGCGAGTTCGGCGAGGCTCGCCATCGGTGAGTCGCGATAGGCCCCTTCCGGCAGCCAGCCGAGGGCGCGGCAGAGATCGGTGCAGGTGGAGACGCGGGCGATCGCCAGCGGATGACCCGGCCCGTAGGTCGAGCCGCGATAGATTTCGCTGCCAATATAAATCGGCGAGGCGCCGCCCATGCCGATCGGTTCAGCCGTGCTGCGGCATGCCCTCGGGGACGATGGTGGTGACGATCGAGGCATCGAGCGCCTCGTAGTCCTGATAGCCGATGGCGGCGTAAAGCTCGGCCCGGGTCTGCATGCGCTCCAGCATACCTTGTGTTCCGCCATCGCGGCGGATCGCGGCATAGAGTTCGGCCTGCGCCTTGGCGGCGACGCGGAGCGAACTCACCGGCCAGATCACCATGCGATAGCCCATGTCGGCGAATTCGCGCGCGGTGAAAAACGGTGTGCGCCCGAACTCGGTCATGTTGGCGAGAAGGGGCGCCCCCTTCATGCGGGCGGCGAATTCGCGGAACATCTCGGCCGAGGTCAGCGCCTCGGGGAAAATCGCATCGGCGCCGGCGCGGAGGTAAAGCTCGGCCCGGGCGACGGCGCCGTCCATCCCCTCGCTCGCCGCGGCATCGGTGCGCGCGATCAGGAAAAGATGCCGCCGCGCCCGCGCCGCCGCCGCGACCTTGGCCGCCATGTCATGCGGATCGGCGAGTTTCTTGTCGTTGAGATGGCCGCATTTCTTGGGCAGCAACTGGTCTTCGATATGGACCGCCCCCGCCCCCGCCTCTTCGAAGACGCGCACCATGTGCATGACGTTGAGCGCCTCGCCATAGCCGGTATCGCCATCGACCAAGACCGGAAGGCCGCTCGTCCGCGCGATCTGGCGAATGAAGAACGCGACCTCATCGACCGTGATGATGCCGAGATCGGGCAGGCCCATCGATGCCGTCATCGCCGCGCCCGAGAGATAGAGCGCCTCGAACCCGACCTCTTTCGCCTGCAACGCGGCAAGACCGTTATGCGCGCCCGGCATCTGGAGAATGCCGCCGCGCTCCAAAAGCGCCCGAAACCGCTGCCCGGCCGGCAATTGCGGCAAATCACTCGCGACCAGATACGGCATGCCATCCTCCCGCCTCACCTTGCCGCCGTCCTCTATCAGGAAGCCCGCCCCGGGGAAAGGGCGGAGGCCGCGGGGCGTCTCGGTTTGAAATTCGGCCCGGCCTGAGGGCCGCCGAAGGACGATTGATATATTTTTCCGAAGATGGACTTCTGGCATCGGGTGCTTATGTTGTGATCGTAAATTATGATCGCTCGCGGGCAGAGGAGGTTTGAGGTGCGGAATTTGCTGCGTTCTCCCGCGTTCCGGAGGGGATTCGTGGACGGATTGACCGCCCCCTATCGCTTCATGTTCGCGAGGATGCCCCTGTACACGCGCTCTCGGGGTGATCTCCTTGCCAGGTCATGGCTGACGGTCGGTTACACCATAAAAGACGCGATGCGCGCGCAGGACGAATTGCATGGGGAAACCGCCGGAGCCAAGGGCGAACGCGCCTACAACTAAGACGCCAGAGAACCTGCCTCTTGAACAAGCCATTGAGAAAACGCTCAAGGGGGTTGTCCAGGACCGCCAAATTCCAGGTCTTTCTCAGCGCATTGCCCAGGTCTTGGTAAGCCAGCGCTTCCAAGGACCGCTGCCGCATCCGAAACATCTACGCGAGTACGAGGACATATCCCCTGGTCTTGCTGATCGCATCGTGACAATGGCGGAGAAGACACTCGACCATAACATAGAGATGGAGTCGAAAAGCCTTTTTGCCGAGATAAAAGACCGTGAGCGCGGTATGTGGCTTGGGGCTGGCATCATGGCCCTGTTGGTTTTGGGCGCTATCGTGGTCGCTCTCGCCGAAGCAACGTGGGAAGTGCCTGTCGCGCTTGTTGGCGCAGGGGCAATCGGTGGGGTGGGGCTGTTCATCAAAGGCAGGGATGGCGGCAACCACACACCGCCCTGACTCCGAGATTTCAAACTGATCCACTACCTCCCTTCCAGATCGGTTTCCAAAGGCATTACCTTTGGTGGGGTTGCAGGGGCAAAGCCCCTGCCCTGATCCTTGTTGGTGCCCCCGCCCGTCTACGCCGCATCGCGCCGCGATGCGGGAAGCGCGCGCAGCTCCTCGGCGCCGAGGCGGGTGCAGAAATCGCCGAACCCCTCCCCTTCCCCGCGCCCGGCGGCGAAGGCGGCGAAGAGGGGCGCGAGGGTCGATGCGAGATCGGCCTCGGCCACCTTGTCGTGGAGCTTGAAGGAGAGCCGGGTTCCGGCGAAATCGCCGCCGACATAGAGCGCGTAATGGCCCGGCATCCGCCCGACGATGCCGATATCCCCGCCATAGGTGCGCGCGCAGCCGTTGGGGCAGCCGGTGATGCGCAGGCTGATGCGTTCCTCGGCCAGGCCGAAACGGGCAAGCTCGGCCTCGATCGCCGCCAGCATCGGTGCGCGCACCCGCTCCGCCTCGGCGAGCGCGAGGCCGCAGGTGGGCAGAGCCGGGCAGGCGAGCGCCCAGCGCGCGAGCGGCGTCAAATCCTCGGCGAGCGCCACGCCATGGGCGCGGAGCAGCGCCTCGACCGGGCCGCGATCGCCGGGCGCGAGGTTGGAGAGGAGCACGTCCTGCTGGCCGGTCATGACCGGATCGCAGCCGAAACGGACGACGATTTCGCGAAGCGCGCTGCGAAGGCGAACGCCCGGCCGATCCGCGATCCGCCCCGACGGCACGGGGATGCCGAGCCAGAATTTGCCATCGCCCTGCGCGTGCCAGCCGAGGATTTCCGGCACTTCAAGCGGCGGCATCGCCCGCGCCGGGGCGAGGGGCGCGCCGAAATACCCTTCGAGCGCCGTCTTCGCCCACTCCGCCCCCCGATCATCGAGCAGATATTTCAGCCTCGCGCGCCGTCGGTCGGCGCGGTTGCCGAAGTCGCGTTGCAGCGCGATCACCGCCTCGGCGCCGCGCCGAAGATCATCGGGGCCGACGAAAACGAGCGGGGTTGCCAGCCGCGGATAGGTCGCGGGCTTGTTATGCGTCATCCCGAGCCCGCCGCCGAGCGCGAGATTATAGCCGAGCAGATGCTCGCCCTCGAAGAGCGCAATCACGCCGAGATCATTGGTGAGAACGTCGATCGTGTTGTCGCTGGGGGCTGCGATGCCGATCTTGAATTTGCGCGGCAGGTATGTCGGGCCGAAGAGCGGCTCGGGCTCGGGCGCGGCGCCGAGTTCGGCCTGCGCTTGCTCGTCGAGAAAGAGTTCGTGATAGGCGCGGCTCGCCGGCAGGAGGGTCGCGGACAGCATGGCGGCATCGGCGCGGAGGCGCGCATGGACAGCATCGCGCCGTGGTGCCGGGGTTGCCGTCACGTTGCGCACGACATCGCCGCAGGCCGATTGCGTGGTGAGGAGAGCGTGGTTGATGGCGGCGATGGTGGCGCGGAGATCCTGCTTGATGACGCCGTGGAACTGCACCCCTTCGCGGGTGGTGATGCGGAGTGTTGCATTGCCGTAAGTATCGGCGAGGCCGTCGAGCGCGAGATATTGCGCCGCCGTCAACACGCCGCCCGGCATGCGCACGCGGACCATGAAGGAAAAATCCTTCTCCTCGCCGCGCTGTTTGCGCGCGGTCGCGGTGTCGCGGTCGTGCTGTTCGTAGGTGCCGTGGAATTTCAGGAGATTATAGGCATCCTCGCTCACCTCGCGCCCCGGGGCCGCGAGTTCGCGCGCCAAATCGCCGCGCAGGCCCTGGCTTCCCTGTTTCAGGCGTTCGACGCCGCTCGGTGGGGCGGAAGAGGACATGCACGGCTCCCTCGGCAAATGCGGAATGGAGTCGTGATACAGTTATTTCACGTTTTTTGAAAGGGCAAATTTAATTGCCCAAATTTTCAGGCAGACCGGCCGGAAAACCCTCCCCGGCCGGCCCCCATTTCACTCCTGCGGCAGTTCGACGATGCGAAGATAGGGTTTCAGCGCCTTCCACCCCTGCGGAAAACGCTCCTTCGCCTCGGCATCCGAAAGGCTCGGGACGATGATCGCGGGCTCACCCTTCTCCCAGTTCACCGGGGTTGCGACCTTGTAGCGGTCGGTGAGCTGGAGACTGTCGATGACACGGAGGATTTCCTGAAAATTCCGGCCGGTGGAGGGCGGATAGGTCATCATCAGGCGGATTTTCTTGGCCGGATCGATGATGAACACCGAGCGCACCGTCACCAGCGGATCGGCCGCCGGATGCACCATGCCGTAGAGGTCGGAGACCTTGCGGTCGGCGTCGGCGAGCATCGGGAAATTGAGCCTCTGTCCCTGGGTTTCCTCGATATCCTTCTCCCAGCCCTTATGCGAGCTTGCAGGATCGACCGAAAGCCCGATCACCTTGACGTGGCGCTTGTCCCATTCCGGCTTGAGGCGCGCGGCCTCGCCGAGTTCGGTGGTGCAGACAGGGGTGTAGTCTTTCGGGTGGCTGAACAGGATGCCCCAGGAGGAGCCGAGCCATTCATGGAATTTGATCCGGCCGGCGGTGCTGTCCTGTTCGAAATCGGGGGCGATTTGGCCGAGTTGCAGGCTCATGGCAGTGTCCCTTTCATGGCGACGGCATGTTTTACGTTTTTTTCCGTGAATTTACAATACGCACGGAAAGAAATCGTGTTTATATGGCGAAACTGATCGGCTCCGGCGCCGGGCGCACGAGGCCGGCGTCTGTCGCGCGGCGCAGCAAGCCATCGAGGGTGAGCGCCCCGAAACGCTCGGCCAGCGCCGCCTCCATCTCCGCCCAGAGCGGCGCGACAACGGCGCCGGTCAGCGCGCCGGCCGGGAGATCGGCGGTCTCCGCCTCTTCCTGCGCGGCCGCGAGGATATCGATGAGCCTGATATCGCGTGCCGAGCGGCCGAGCCGATAGCCCCCGCGCGGGCCGCGCGCGCTGTCGAGAAGCCCGGCCCGCGACAGCGCTTGCAGCAACGGCTCCATCCCGCGCCGGGCAAGCCCGAGCCGCTCGGCGAGGTCGGCGGCGCTCACCGTGACACTGCGGCTGCCGTAAAATCCGACCTCGAGCATCACCGTCACCGCCAGCATGGCGCGGTCTTGGCGGAGCAGCATCACGGTTTCATCCCTCGTCACAAAATTCCACCATTGTCGATCGTAGATCGAGTGGATATAGTGGGGTTCATGGAAAAAACCAATCCCGCCGCCGGCACGCCCGGCGCCTCGCCCCTCACCCTGCCGCGCCCGCCGGCACGCGGGCGGATTTATGACAGTATCCTCGAAACCATCGGCGCGACCCCGCTCGTCCGCCTGCCGCGCCTCGCGAAAGCGGAGGGGATCGCCGCCGATCTCGCCCTCAAGCTCGAATTCTTCAACCCGCTCGGCTCGGTGAAAGACCGCATCGGCCTCGCCATGATCGAGCAGGCGGAGGCCGACGGGCTGATCACCCCGGGGCGGAGCGTTCTCGTCGAGCCGAGTTCGGGCAATACCGGCATCGGCCTTGCCTTCGTCGCCGTCGCCAAGGGCTATCGGCTGATCGTCACCATGCCCGAAGGCGCCTCGATCGAGCGGCGCAAGATGCTGCGCCTCATGGGCGTCGAATTGGAATTGACGCCGGCGGCCAAGGGGATGCGCGGCGCCATCGCGCGGGCCGAGGAAATCCTCGCCGCGACCCCGAATGCCTGGATGCCGCGGCAGTTCGACAACCAAGCCAACCCGGCGATCCACGCGGCCAGCACCGCCGAGGAAATCTGGACCGATAGCGCCGGAAAAGTCGATATCGTCATCGGCGGGGCCGGCACCGGCGGCACCATGACCGGGATCGCGCGCGCGCTAAAACCGCGCAAGGCGGGGCTCCGCTGCCTCGTCGTCGAGCCGGCGGAAAGCGCCGTGCTCTCGGGCGACGCGCCGGGGCCGCACGGCATTCAGGGCATCGGCCCCGGCTTCAAGCCGAGCATCCTCGACATGGCGCTGATGGACGGCATTCTCCGCGTCACCGAGCGCGAGGCGATCGCCATGGCCCGCCGCGCCGCCGCGACCGATGGCATCCCGCTCGGCATCTCCTCGGGCGCCGCCCTGCACGCGGCGATCGAGGTGGCGCGCGAGGCCGCCAATGCCGGCAAACTGATCGTCGCGATCGCGCCCTCTTTCGCCGAGCGCTATTTCTCGACCCCGCTTTTCGCCGGCCTCGGCTGAGGCGGCGCGGCGATGAACGAAGCCAAAACCGCGCTCGGGCAGAAAATCCTCCGCCTCAAGCGGGAGCGTGGGCTGAGCTGGTCAGAGATCGCGGCCCGCCTCGGCCATGCGCCGGTCTTCGTCTGCGCCGCCCTCCTCGGCCAGATGTCGCTGACCGAGGAGACCGCCCAAAAAGCCGCCGCCCTCTTCGGGCTCGACGCCGAGGAAACCGCGCTCCTGACCGAAATCCCCTATCGCGGCGCCCTCCCGACCGCGGTGCCGACCGACCCGCTGATCTATCGCTTCTACGAACTGATCCAGGTCTATGGCACCGCGTGGAAGGAGCTGATCGGCGAGGAATTCGGCGACGGCATCATGAGCGCGATCGATTTCGACATGGCGCTGGAACGCCAGCCCGACCAGAAGGGCGACCGCGTCAAACTCACCCTGAGCGGGAAGTTTCTGCCCTATAAGCGTTATTAGGGTCGGATTTGGGTTTGGATTGAGGCTTAGGTGGGAAGCGGGCGCGCGGCCATCATGGCTGCCACGGTTGTGTCATTACGCCTCCGCGCCAATCAGGGTGATAGCGAGGGCGGCCGCGGCTTTGCGAAGGTCGGTGAGAACGAAGGGCATGTCAGTATTTGTGGCCTTCGTGGCGGACGGAGAGAAGCTCCTCCAACGTGATCTTGCCGGTATGGCGGCGCAGCGCCCGGATATTGGCGATCGCTTCGTCGATCTCGGCCTGGCGCCGGCTGGCCTCGGGAATGATCCGCGCGATCGGCCGGCCGTGGCGCGTGATGCGGACGGTTTCACCGCGCTCCACCGCGTCGAGGATTTGGGGCAGATGGGTCTTGGCCTCGGATGCCTGAATGTCGCGCATGATCTTCATCATTTGACTGGTTGATCAGACTGGTCGAAATTTATCATGCAACAATCCACGCCATCAATCACCCGCCGTTGCGAACCTCATATTTCTTGATGTTTCATATTTTATCATGATATGCGGAAGGGGATACATATGGCTTCCCAGGCGCGTGAAAAATTCGCAACCCAAGTCAATTTGGAAATTCTCTCGACTGTGCGGACCCTCGCTGAGCAGGAGGGGCGGCAGCTTCAGTCACTGGTCGATGAAGCGCTCGCCGATCTCATCGAAAAGCGAAAACACGCCAGCCCCCGCGCCAATGTCATGGCCGCCTGCCGGGCGAGCCACGAGCGCTTCGCAGCGCTTTGGGAAAGCCTGGCGCAGAACCACCCGTTCATCGACGGCAATAAGCGCACGGCATTTGCAGCGACCTAATAATTCATCCAGCACGCGCATTAATAAATGGACGAAATCCAAGAAAACTTACTTACGGTAACCTGGACGAGATCAAGAGTGTCTATGAATCAGTCGTGATATAGTCTGCTTTACCCTCTCTAGAGCAAAGCCCATATGGTTCGCAAACTCGAAGCAACTGACTTTCGTGCGCAGCGCATGGTGCTGGAGCCAGACGATTTTGCACTGACGGACGGCAAACCTGATCCCGCGCCGACCGACCTTGTCTCTTCCGAGGTTTGGCATGGTATCATGGATTTAGCTGACGACGTGGCGATCCGAACTACATCGCATCAAGGTAGCCGTATCAAGCTTCTATACGAGTTATGGGGCGCATGGATAGAAACCACACCCTCGGATTGTATCGTGGGATACGCCATGATGGATTGTTCAGACGATTTTGCTGCGTCTATCATATCGATGTTGCACGGATTCTATAGGCAAGCGATAGGCACCTTGCGCAGCGCGCTTGAAACCATGATGTTCGCCTGCTTTTGCGAGCTTACGCCTGACCGGAAAACTTGGAAGGCGTGGGAGTCGGGTAAGGAAGAAATCAGCTTTGGTCAGATTCGACACAGATTAGGGCAGGTGAGTACCGTCAAGGCCTTGGAGGATCGTGCCAAAACAGCCATCAGCCGAACTATGTTCGCGGACAAGAACCGACATGATTCGGGTGGTTGGGCAACCTCGCTGCACAGCCATCTCTCCAACTTTATCCATGCACGGGGCAACTCGTCTAACGCACGCATTTGGGAGAGCAATGGGCCAATCTACAGTGCACAAGGTATGAAAATCAGCTATCACAGTTATCTGGAGACATACGCAATATTGTTGCTGCTGGCGAAAATTGCCCACCCTTCCCTCGCAATGCCTCACGAGGCGGAGGTGCTGTTCCCTTACGACAGCCGCCGCCGTTATCTCCGACCTCGCGACAGGAAGTTATGCGGGTTTATCAAGCGCGAAGTCTTCCCCGCTTCCGTCACACACTGAAAAAATTCTTTTTTGAAAAACAAACTTTTATTCTGCTTTTCTTCAGACGGGAGCGTGTCAGGCAAGGCCAAAAACCTTCTTCCCCGGCCCTCGGGCCGACAGTGCCGAAGGTACGGCCGAATAGATGAAAGTTTTTTTTGGTTCTTTTTTCAAAAAAGAACAATCCTTCCAAATCACTGTTTTATCATGTGATTCACGTCTCCGGCGATTCCGCCTTCGACGATCGCGCGCTAACGCAACCGCGCCGGGATCGTCATGCCGAGCCGGCGCGGCACGTCCCAGATTTCGTCGATTTCACGATAGGTGGAAAAGCCGGCGGCGAGGTAGCCGGGCAGCGCGCGCGGGTGGTCGGCGGTGCAGGTGTTGAGGGTCATGGTGCGCGGCTGGTGGCGCCAGACGAGGTCGATGGCGTTGCGCAGAAACGGGCCGCCGAAGCCGCGGCCGATGAAATGAGGCATGAGGCCGAAATAGCTGAGATTGACCACCGGCCAGGGCCGCGCGTCGAGCTCATAAAACCCGGCCGGCTCGCCGCCGACATAGAGCACGTGGACGCTGATGCCGGGTGTCTGCAGATATTGCGCGAGTTCGTCGTCCGGCGTCACCCGGCGCAACCACCAGAGATAATCGGCGCCGACCGTATCATAGAGAAACCGGTAATAGGTGACGCTCGGCGTCTTCAGCGTCACCACCTGGCCGTTCTCGGGGAACGGCGGCGCCGGGGTCGCAGGCCCGTGGTCGAGGCGCAGGAACGAGACCCTGACTGCGACCTTTGTCACCGGCTCCATCGCCCCGCGCCACCCGCTAATCGTCGAGGAAACTCCGCAGCCGGCGGCTTCGGCTCGGGTGTTTGAGCTTGCGCAGCGCCTTGGCCTCGATCTGGCGGATGCGCTCGCGTGTGACGTTGAATTGCTGGCCGACCTCTTCCAGCGTGTGATCGGTGTTCATGCCGATGCCGAAACGCATGCGCAGAACGCGCTCCTCGCGCGGCGTCAGGCTCCCCAGAACCTTCGTCGTCGCTTCGCGGAGATTGGCCTGGATCGCGGCGTCGATCGGGATGATCGCGGTCTTGTCCTCGATGAAATCGCCGAGATGGCTGTCTTCCTCGTCGCCGATCGGGGTCTCCAAACTGATCGGCTCTTTCGCGATCTTCAAGACCTTGCGGACCTTTTCGAGCGGCATGCCGAGTTTTTCCGCGAGTTCCTCGGGCGCCGGCTCGCGGCCGATTTCGTGCAGCATCTGGCGCGAGGTGCGCACCAGCTTGTTGATGGTCTCGATCATATGCACCGGGATGCGGATGGTGCGCGCCTGATCGGCGATCGAGCGGGTGATCGCCTGGCGGATCCACCAGGTCGCATAGGTGCTGAATTTATAGCCGCGGCGGTATTCGAATTTATCGACCGCCTTCATGAGGCCGATATTGCCCTCCTGGATGAGGTCGAGAAATTGCAGGCCGCGATTGGTGTATTTCTTGGCGATCGAGATCACGAGGCGGAGATTGGCCTCGATCATCTCCTTCTTGGCGCGCGCCGAATCGCGCTCGCCGCGGCTGACGGTTGCATAGATGCGGCGGAATTCGCTGATCGGAAGCCCGGCATCATTGGCGATTTCGGCGATGCGGGCGCGGATATCGCCGCTCGCCTCGCCATGGCGGGCAACGAAATTCTTCCATCCCTTGCCCGCGAGTTTGCCGACCCGCTCCAGCCAGTTGGGATCGAGTTCGGCGCCGTGATACTTGGCGAGGAAATCCTCGCGGCTCACCTTGCAGGATTCGGCGAGCCGCATGAGCTGCCCTTCCTGCACGGTGAGGCGCTTGTTCAGCTCCTTCAACTGCATGACCAGTTCTTCGATGCGGTTGTTATGGAGCCGCACCTGCTCGACCTTGTGTACCAGTTCCTCGCGCAGTTTTTCGTAGGATTTCTCGCTGCGCGCGCTCACTTCCTCGCCGCCGGTGATCGCTTCCAGCCGGCGCGCCTGCATTTTGTGGAGCTTCTTGTAAAGCGCTTCGATCTCCTCGAAATTCGCCAGCACCTCGGGCTTGAGTTTTTCTTCGAGCGCCGAGAGAGAAAGCCCGCCGCCCTCGCCCTCCTCGTCATCGTCGGGGTCTTCGGCGGCGATGAAGGAAGGGGCGGGTTCGGCCTCGGTGATCGCGGCATCTTCGGCGATTTCGCCGCCCGCGCTCGGCGGCCCGCCCTGCGTCGCCTCGAGATCGATGATGTCGCGGAGCAGCATGCGCCCGGCCTTGAGCGCGTCGTGCCAGGCGATGATGGCGCGGATGGTGAGCGGGCTCTCGCAAAGCCCGCCGATCATCATTTCGCGCCCGGCCTCGATGCGCTTGGCGATGGCGATTTCGCCCTCGCGCGAGAGCAGTTCGACGCTGCCCATCTCGCGGAGATACATCCGCACCGGATCGTCGGTGCGGCCGACGTTTTCCTCATCGACATTGCCGCCCGGCTCGTCCGTCTCCTCGTCCTCGCGCTCGGACTTGGCGGCCGGCTCGGCCTCCTCGGCCTCCTCGCTCTCGACGACCTGGATGCCCATTTCGTTGAGCTGGGCCATGACGTCCTCGATCTGCTCCGAGCTGTTCTGATCGGGCGGCAGCACGGCATTAAGCTCGTCGAACGTGATATGGCCGCGTTCCTTGCCGCGCGCGATCATGCGCTTGACCGCGGCGGACTGGATATCGAGAAGATTGCCATCGAGATCGGCTTCGGCGCTGGGCGCCTCGGCGGCAGTGGTCTTGGTTGCCATCAGATCCATCACTCCCCGCAACGCGGCCCAGGGACAAGCCCTCGCGGCAAGCCCTCGCGGCCGATCCGAAACATCATTCCTCGCCGGACATCACTCCTCGCCGGCGCCGCCATTTTCGGCGGGAAGGGCCTCGCCGGCGTTGAGGCGGTTTTGCGCCTCGCGCAACGCGAGCAGGCGCCGCTCCGCGCGCGGGCTGGGTGAGGCGGCGAATTCGCGGGTCGCCGCGGCCAACTCCTCATCGAGCCGCTCGCGATGCGAAAAGCCGAAAAAATGCCACCACCCCTCTCTGACCTCCGCCAGCGGCGCGCCGGGCGCGGCAAAAGCCGGCGCGGCTCTTCGCGCCTCGCCGACCGCCTCACCTAACCCGATCTCGGCGAGATGGTCGATGAGGCGGGCCGAGTCAAGCGGCGGCGATGAATTTTGCCCGTCTCCGCCCCTCTCCCCGTCCGCCATCACCGCCGCATGGACGGCATCGAGCAGGGCCGCGCGCAGGCGGGCGAGGGGGGGCGGCAACACCAGGGTCAGCAGCGCCTCCTCGACCTCGAGCGCCAGCGCCGGGTGGTGGAGAAGGGTTGCGAGGAGCACCCGCTCGCGCGCCTGATCGCCCGGGCGCGGCGCCGGGCGAAGGCGCGGGGCGGGCGGAGGCAAGGGGCCGGCGCGCCGGCCCGGGATGCCGCGCGGGCGGCGGAATTCCTCATAATAGCGATCGCGAAGGGCGCGGCGATATTCGGCGGCGAGGGCGCGATGGCCGATCCTGTCCGCCGCCGCCATCAGGGCATCGAGAAAGGCGGTGCGGCTCTCTGGCGTCGTTGCCGGAAACTGCCCACGGGCGAGCGCGTAAAGGGCGGTCATCAGCGTCTGGCGGCGGGCCAGCGCCTGGTCGCGAAAGCCCGCGCTGCCGGCCCGGCGGATCAGCGTGTCGGGATCCTCGCCGGGCGGCAGGGGGACGATCTCCAGGCTGCGCTCGGGCGTGATCAGGGGGAGCGCGAGCATGATCGCGCGCAACGCCGCCCGCGCCCCGGCGGCATCGCCGTCGAAGCAGAGGAGCGGCACGGGGGCGGCGCGCCACAGCGTTTCCAGATGCTCGGTGCCGAGCGCGGTGCCGAGCGGGGCGAGCGCGCCGGCAAACCCGGCCTGATCGAGGGCGATCACGTCCATATACCCCTCCACCACCAGGGCCTCGGCGCCGGCGCGGATGGCGGGGGCGGCGCGATCGAGATTGTAGAGGGTATGGCGCTTGGCGAAGATTTCGGTCTCCGGCCCGTTGAGATATTTCGGCGCCGCGCTCTCCCGATCGTCGAGGCGGCGGCCGCCGAAGCTGACGATGCGGCCGCGGCGGTCGCGGATCGGGAAGATCAGCCGCAAGGCAAAGAATTCGCGCCCCGCCCTGCCATCCTCGTCGGCACGGAGGAGGCCGGCTGCGATCATCTGCGCCGGGGTGATACCATCGCGCGCGAGATCGGCGGTGAGGGCGCCGCGGCCGGGGGCATAGCCGAGGCCGAAGCGGCGGCTGGTCTCCGCCGTCACCCCGCGCGCGGTGAGATAGGCGCGCGCCTCGGCCCCTTCGGGAAGAAGCAAGCGGCGCTGAAAACTCTCGCCGGCGCGTTCGAGGACGGCGAACAGATCCTGCGCCGCGCGCGCGGCGGCGGCCGCCTCCGGCCCCTCCTCCGGCACCGCGAGCCCGGCCTCGGCGGCGAGGCTTTTGACCGCCTCGATGAAGCTCTGCCCCTCGGCCTGCATGACATAGCTGATCGCATCGCCATGGGCGCCGCAGCCGAAGCAGTGATAATGATCGTCATAGACGTAGAATGACGGCGTTTTTTCGCCGTGGAACGGGCAGTTTCCCCTCCATTGCCGCCCCGAGCGAAGAAGCCGCACCCGCCGCCCGATCAGCCCCGGGAGCGGCGTCCTCGCGCGCAATTCTTCGAGAAAAGCGGGCGCGAGCGCCATCAGCCGGGCGTCTCCCGACGCGTTTCGGGAATTTTTTTCTCAATCATACATTTCTCGTTGTTTTGGGAAAAAATTTCCCACATAACGCCGCGATGTCCATCACCGTCGAAGATCTCATCGCCCGCCTCGGCGGGGCCGACGCGGCCGCCGAGCGGCTCGGCGTCGGCACCGAGACATTGCGCAAATGGCGCCAGACGCGCAGCATCCCCGCCCGCCACTGGCCGGCCCTCATCGCCGCGACCGGCCTCGACCTCGCCGACCTCCCCTTCGCCCCTCGACGCAACCTTCCGGCGCGGAGTGACCCCATGCCCGACCCCGGCCATCCCCCCGAAGGCGCCACCGCCGCGCTGATCCTCGCCGACGGCGCGGTGTTCTGGGGGCGCGGCTTCGGCGCCCATACCGGCGCCCATACCGGCGCCCATACCGGCGATCGACCGCCGGTCGGCGAGGTCTGCTTCAATACCGGCATGACCGGCTATCAGGAAACCCTCACCGATCCCTCCTATGCCGGCCAGATCATCACCTTCACTTTTCCTCATATCGGCAATGTCGGCGTCAATGACGAGGATGTCGAGGCCACCCATATCGCCGCGCGCGGCCTGGTTGTACGCCAGGACATCAGCCGGCCCGCGAGCTGGCGGGCGCGCGAGGATTTGGGCACCTGGCTCGCCGCGCGCGGGGTGACCGGTATCGCCGGGGTGGACACGCGGGCGCTGACACTCCGCATCCGCGAGCACGGCGCGCCCTCCGGCGTTCTCGCCTATCCGCGCGACGGCCAGTTCGACCTCGCTTCTCTCCGCGCTGCCGCCGCCGCCTGGCCGGGGCTCGAAGGGATGGATCTCGCCCGCACGGTCTCCTGCACGGAGAGCTACGCGTGGGACGAGACCATTTGGACGCTCGGCGCGGGTTACGGCCGCCAGACGGCGCCGCGCCACCATGTCGTCGCCGTCGATTACGGCGCCAAGCGCAACATCCTCCGCTCGCTCGCCGCCGCCGGCTGCCGCGTCACCGTGGTGCCGGCAACCAGCAGCGCCGAGGACATTCTCCGCCACCAGCCGGATGGGGTCTTTCTCTCGAACGGCCCCGGCGATCCGGCGGCAACGGCCGAGTACGCGGTCGCGGCGATCCAGGGTGTGCTCGCGGCCGGGTTGCCGCTCTTCGGGATTTGCCTCGGCCATCAGCTCCTTGCCCTCGCCCTCGGCGGGCGCACCTACAAGATGGCGCGCGGCCATCGCGGCGCCAACCAGCCGGTCAAGGAATTGCGTACCGGCCGGGTCGAGATCACCAGCCAGAATCACGGCTTCGCGGTCGACCCGGCGAGCCTTCCCGACGGCGTCGAGGTGACCCATGAAAGCCTCTTCGATGGCTCGAACGAGGGGATCGCGCTCGCCGGCAAGCCGGTGTTCAGCGTGCAATACCACCCCGAAGCCAGCCCCGGCCCCTCCGACAGCCACCATCTCTTCCGCCGCTTCGTCGCGCTGATGGAACAATAATGCCCAAACGCACCGATCTCCATTCGATCCTGATCATCGGCGCCGGGCCGATCGTCATCGGCCAGGCCTGCGAATTCGATTATTCCGGCGCCCAGGCGTGCAAGGCGCTGCGCGCCGAGGGGTATCGCGTCATCCTGGTCAATTCCAATCCGGCGACGATCATGACCGACCCGGAACTGGCGGATGCGACCTATATCGAGCCGATCACGCCGGAATCGGTCGCAAAAATCATCGCCCGCGAACGCCCCGATGCGCTGTTGCCGACCATGGGCGGGCAGACCGCGCTCAATGTCGCGATGCAGCTCGCGAAATCGGGCGTGCTCGACCAATATGACGTCGAGCTGATCGGCGCCCGCGCCGAGGTCATCGACCGCGCCGAGGACCGGCTCAAATTCCGCGACGCGATGGCCGCGATCGGCATCGAAAGCCCGCGGAGCGCGATCGCCCACACGATCGAGGAGGCCCGCGCGGCCCTGGCCGAAATCGGCCTCCCCGCCGTCATCCGCCCGAGCTTCACCTTGGGCGGCACCGGCGGCGGCATCGCCTATAACCGCGAGGAGTTCGATGCGATCGCCGGCAGCGGTCTCGCCGCCTCGCCGGTCTCGGAGGTGCTGATCGAGGAAAGCGTGCTCGGGTGGAAGGAATTCGAGATGGAGGTGGTCCGCGATCGCGCGGATAACTGCATCATCGTCTGCGCCATCGAGAATGTCGATCCGATGGGCGTCCATACCGGCGATTCGATCACCGTCGCCCCGGCGCTGACGCTGACCGACAAGGAATATCAGCGCATGCGCGATGCCTCGATCGCGTGTCTGCGCGCGATCGGCGTCGATACCGGAGGGTCGAACGTGCAGTTCGCGCTCAACCCCGCCGATGGCCGGATGCTGATCATCGAGATGAACCCGCGCGTCTCCCGCTCCTCCGCCCTGGCCTCGAAGGCGACCGGCTTCCCGATCGCGAAAATCGCCGCCAAGCTCGCGATCGGCTACACGCTCGACGAACTCGGAAACGACATCACGCGGACGACGCCGGCGAGTTTCGAGCCGACCATCGATTACGTCGTCATCAAGATCCCGCGCTTTACTTTCGAGAAATTCCCCGGAACACCGGCGCTGCTCTCGACCAGCATGAAATCGGTCGGCGAAGCGATGGCGATCGGGCGGAGTTTCGCGGAAGCCCTGCAAAAGGGTCTTCGCAGCATGGAAACCGGGCTCTCCGGCCTCGACGACATCGCAGAACCCGGCGATGGCGGGCCGGATGCCTATCGCGCCGCCCTCTCGCAACCCTCCCCGGACCGGCTGCTGGTCGCGGCCCAAGCCCTCCGGGCCGGGCTCTCGGTCGAGGAAATCCACCAGATCTGCAAATTCGATCCCTGGTTTCTCCGCGAGATCGAGACCATCATCGCCGCCGAGCGCGATCTCCGCGAGGCGGGCCTGCCGAAAACCGCGAACGCTCTTCGCCGGCTCAAGGCGCTCGGGTTTTCGGATGCGCGCCTCGCCGCCCTCACCGGCACGAGCGAGGCGCTGGTCGCCGATATCCGCCAAAAACACGGGGTCGTGCCGGTCTATAAAAGGATCGATACCTGTGCCGGCGAATTCGCCTCGGCAACACCCTACATGTATTCGACCTATGAGGGCGGGTTCGGGGAGCCGGTC
The DNA here is from genome assembly GCA_021819535.1 of Pseudomonadota bacterium. Classification (GTDB taxonomy): domain Bacteria; phylum Pseudomonadota; class Alphaproteobacteria; order Acetobacterales; family Acetobacteraceae; genus Acidibrevibacterium. Next base: position 16,871 of record JAKAQU010000005.1, read on the forward strand.
TGCGAGGCAGAGCCGAGCGCGCGCGAGAAAATCATCATCCTCGGCGGCGGGCCGAACCGCATCGGCCAGGGCATCGAATTCGATTATTGCTGCGTCCATGCCGCCTATGCACTGCGGGAAGCGGGATTCGAGACCATCATGGTCAACTGCAATCCCGAGACCGTCAGCACCGATTACGACACCTCCGACCGCCTCTATTTCGAGCCGCTGACCGCGGAAGACGTGATCGCGCTGATCCGGCGCGAGCAAGCGGCGGGAAAACTGCTTGGCTGCATCGTGCAATATGGCGGGCAGACGCCGCTCAAGCTGTCGCAGGCGCTGGCGCGCGCCGGCATCCCCATTCTCGGCACCTCGGCGGAGGCGATCGACATCGCCGAGGATCGCGAGCGCTTCCAGAAACTTCTGCACGGCCTCGCGCTGCGGCAGCCGGAAAACGGCATTGCGCGAACGGCGGCCGAAGCGGAGGCGATCGCCGAGCGCATCGGCTATCCGGTCGTGATCCGGCCGAGCTATGTCCTCGGCGGGCGGGCGATGGAGATCGTCCACGACCGCGCTTCACTCGCCCGCTACATGCGGGATGCGGTCAAAGTCTCGGGCAGCAATCCGGTCTTGATCGACCGCTATCTCGCCGATGCGATCGAGGTCGATGTCGATTGCATCGCCGATGGCGAGAGCGTCTATGTCGCCGGGGTCATGGAGCATATCGAGGAGGCCGGCATCCATTCCGGCGACAGCGCCTGCGCCCTCCCGCCCTATTCGCTGCCGCCGGCACTCGTCACCGAACTCCGCGCCGAGACCATCTCGCTCGCCCGCGCCCTCAAGGTGGTCGGGCTGATGAACGTGCAATACGCGATCCAGAATGACGCGATCTATGTCCTTGAGGTCAATCCGCGGGCCGCGCGCACCGTGCCCTTCGTCGCCAAGGCGACCGGCATTCCGGTCGCCAAGCTCGGCGCGCTCGCCATGGCCGGGATCAAGCTCGACCCCCTGAAACTCCAGGCGGAGGCGCGCGCGGCCCATGTCGCGGTCAAGGAATCGGTGTTCCCGTTCGCGCGCTTTCCCGATGTCGATGTCATTCTCGGCCCGGAGATGAAATCGACCGGCGAGGTGATGGGGATCGATGCGAGCTTCGAGCGTGCCTTCGCCAAGGCGCAGCTCGGCGCCGGGGTGCGGCTGCCGGAGACGGGCGCGGTGTTTCTTTCGGTCAAGGATGGCGACAAGCAAGCGGTGGTCTCACTCGGCCGGCGTCTGGTCGAGATGGGGTTTCGCATTCTGGCCACGCGCGGCACGGCAGCGCGGCTCCGCGATGCCGGGCTCGACATCACCATCGTCAACAAGGTGCTCGAGGGCAGGCCGCATTGCGTCGATGCCATCCGCTCGGGCGAGGTGCAATTGGTGATCAACACGGCGTCCGGCGCGCAATCGGTGCGGGACAGTTTCGATATTCGCAGAAGCGCCCTCACCCACGGCGTTCCGCACTACACCACCATCGCCGGCGCCCGCGCCGCCGTGCACGCGATCGCCGCTTTGCGCGCGGGAAAGCTTGAAGTCGCGCCGCTACAGGGGTATTTTCGCGGATCGTTCTGAACCGCGCCGCGGTCGGGGCAAGCGGGCCGGTTGTGCTGCGCGGGCCCGGGCCGGGGCGGCTTTGTCTCATGCCGGGACACCGGATCCCGTCTCTGGAATGATCGAGGGTCAACCACGTGCAGAAATTTCCGATGACCGCCTCTGGCCTGCAACGTCTGGAGGAAGAGCTGCGCCACCTCAAATCGGTCGAGCGGCCGGGCATCATTCGCGCCATCGCCGAGGCGCGGAGCCACGGTGATCTGTCGGAAAATGCCGAATACCACGCCGCGCGCGAACGCCAATCCTTCATCGAGGGGCGCATCGCCGAGCTGGAAGAGATCGTCGGTGCCGCGGAAGTGATCGATCCCGCCTCGCTCTCCGGTGATCAGGTGAAATTCGGCGCCCATGTCCGCCTGATCGACGAGGAGACGGAACAGGAAGCGCGCTATCAGATCGTCGGCGTGCATGAGGCGGACATCAAATCCGGGCGGCTTTCGATCACCTCGCCGCTCGCCAAGGCGCTGATCGGCAAGAAGCCCGGCGATCAGGTCTCGGTGCCGGCGCCGGGCGGGGATCGCAGTTACGAAATCCTTGCCGTGAGCTTCGGCTGAGTTCCGTGCTCACCCTCGCCGCGGTCGAGGAAGCGGCCGCGCGGATCGCCGGGCGCGTCCTCGCAAGCCCGGTCGTCGAGGCCGATGCGCTGTCGCGGGCGACCGGGGCGCGGATCTTCCTCAAGCTCGACAATCTCCAGGCGACCGGCGCCTTCAAGGAGCGGGGGGCGGCCAACCGGCTCGCCCTCCTCAGCGCCGAGGAGCGCGCGCGTGGCGTCATCGCGGTCTCGGCCGGCAACCACGCCCAGGCGGTCGCCCGCCATGCCAGCCTCGGCGGTATCCGCGCGACCATCGTCATGCCGCGCTTCACGCCCTCGACCAAGGTCACGCGCACCGCCGGCTGGGGCGCCGAGGTGGTGCTCTTTGGCGAAACCTTGGCCGAGGCGGCGGCCGAGGCGCATCGCCGGGCGGAAAGCGAGGGCCTGGTCTTCATCCATCCCTATGACGATGAAGGCGTGATCGCCGGGCAGGGGACGCTCGCCCTCGAATTCCTCCGTGAGGTGCCCGATCTCGATGTCCTGGTGGTGCCGGTCGGCGGCGGCGGGCTGCTCGCCGGCTCGGCGATCGCGGCGAGCGCGCTCCGGCCGGGGATCGAGATCATCGGTGTCGAGGTCACCGCCTATGCAGCACTCGCCCAGCGTCTCGCCGGGCAAGAGGTCACGGTCGGCGGGCCGACCATCGCCGAGGGCATCGCCGTTCGCGACATCGGCGAAATCCCGCTCGCGCTCATCCGCCGTCTGGTCTCCGACGTGCTGATCGTCCCCGAGCGCGCGATCGAGCAGGCGATAGCGCTCCTCGCCGAGGGCGCCAAGGTGATCGCCGAGGGGGCGGGGGCGGCGGGGCTCGCCGCGGTATTGGCCTATCGCGAGCGCTTCGCCGGTCGGCGCGTCGGCGTTCCGGTCTGCGGCGGCAATATCGACCCACGCATCCTCGCCAATGTGCTGCTGCGCAATCTGCTGCGCGACGGCCGCCTCCTCCGTCTCAGCCTCGAAATCCCCGACCGCCCCGGCGTGCTTGCCGATATCGCCGGGACCATCGGCGGCGCCGGCGGCAATATCATCGATGTCTCGCATCACCGGCTCTTCGCTTCGCCGAGCGTGCAATCGGCGGGCCTCGAGCTGATGGTCGAGGCGCGCGACACCCAGCATGGCGATGCCATCGTCGCGGCTCTCGCCAAAACCTATACCGTCCGCCGGCTGGCCAGCGAAAGCGGAGCGCTGCCGTAACCGGCAGCCCTGATCCCCATTCCACCGCCGCAAACACCCATGCCGCCAGACCCGACGCGGGATAGCGCCTTTCGCCTGCTGAGCGAGATTCTCGATCACCGCCACGGCATGGACGCGGCCCTTGCCACCATCGCCGGGGTTGCCGACCGCGACCGGGCGGCGGCGCATCGGCTGGCGGCGACCGTCTTGCGCCGGCTCGGCACGATCGACGCCGCACTCGACCCGCTGCTCCGCCGCGCCCCGCCGGTCGCGGTGCGGCATGTGCTCCGCCTCGGCGCCGCGTCCCTGCTGTTCCTCGCGACCCCGCCCCACGCCGCGGTCTCGACCGCGGTCGCGCTCACCCGTCGCGCCGGCCTCACCCCCTTCGCCGGCCTCGTCAACGCCGTCTTGCGCCGGCTCGCCGCCGCCGGGCCGGCGTCACTCGAAGGCCTCGATGCGCCGCGCCTCGACACGCCGCCCTGGCTCTGGGCGAGCTGGGGCGAGGATGCGCGGGCGATCGCGCTCGCCCATCAGGCCGACCCGCCGCTCGATCTGACCCTGATCCCGGGGGCGTCGCCGGTGCCGGTGGGAACGGTTTTGCCCTCGGGCAGTCTCCGGCTCCCGCTCGGGGCCGAGATCGCCGCCCTTCCCGGCTATGCGGAGGGAATTTCTT
>JAKAQU010000269.1 GCA_021819535.1 Pseudomonadota bacterium
GCGCGCGCTGCTGACCAAGGCATCGAGCCGCCCGGCATCAAGCCGGCCGAACGGCGCGCCATCGAACAAGGCCGCCGGCGACATCGCACAGAGGCCGAGACAATAGACCGGCTCGACGGTGAGCGCGCCATCCTCGGTGGTCTCGCCCCAGGCGAGGCCGAGCCGGGCCAGCAAATCGGCGGCGAGTGCTGCGCCGTTCATCGACTGGCAAGCCTCGGCGCGGCAGAGTTTCAAAACATGCCGCCCGGCCGGTTCGCGCCGGAAATCGTGATAGAAGCTGATCACGCCCCTGATCTCGGCGCGCGAAAGATTGAACGCATCGGCGAGCATCGGCTCCGCCGCCTCGGGCACATGGCCGAAGCCCGCCATCAGGGCGTGCAAGGCCGGCAGCAGCCCACCCTCGCGCTGAACCTCGGCCGAAATCAAGGTCTTGGCGCGCTCGGCATCCCACGGCGCCGCGGGGTGCGGGCGATAAAGACGGCCCTCGGTCATCGCAGTGTCCATAACCCTCATTGTCCTTGGATCATCGGCGATCCCATTGGGGATCAGATGCGCATAAGCGACGGCACGATCAAGACAAGCCTGCCGTGATGCAATAGAACATCGCGATTAAGGATTGGTTATGCGCAGGCTTGCGCCGGCGACGAAAAATGAGATCGTTCTTTTTTTGAACAAAAGAACGAAAACTTTCGACTTGTCACGGCAAGGCCGCTTCTGAAAATGTCTCCGCACGGCCGGTTTTGTCCCGAGATGGGTATCCGTGAGATTGGGTATCAGTTCTTGGGCGGGGCGAGATCCTGGCTCTGCACCGGGGCGAGGGATTGCGGCGCGCCATTGGCTTGCGGGTTCGCCGGCGCGGCGGCGCCCGCCGGCGGCGCGGGCGGGTTGGGCAAGGTCGCGACGGCGGGCGGGGCGGATGTCGCCGCGCCGTATTTCGCGAGAACGGCGCGCAGCGGGTCGGCGCCCGGGTTGTTCACTTTCATGTCGACGACGATCTCGCGCGCGCCGATATCCTGCCCGTAATAGCTGCGATCCCATTCCGACTTGGCGGCGAGCAGGCTGCCATTGAGCGAAATCCCGGCGAAAAGCCCGCTCGATTGCGAAAACGCGAGAATGTCGGCGCGCAGCGCCGCCGTGGTCGCGCCCTCGACGCCGGCCCCCATCTGGGCAAACGCGACCGAGGCGTCGCCGCCGATTTTGAAGCGGCTATCCATCACCGCATTCAGCCCTTTTTCGGTGAGAATGGTCATCAGGATTTCGCTGTCCTGCAACCCGACCTGAAGCCCGATGCTCGCGGTGCTGAGCTGGAAAAAGGCCGGCGACGACCAGGAGCCATTGCCGTCGCGCGCCACCAGCACGCAATCGCCGCCGGCACCGCCGATGAAGAAACTCGCGCGGAACACCCGCGGGCAAATCATCACCGCCCGCGCCTTTCGCATCGCCCAGGCGCGATCGCTGCTATCGGGCGCGCTCAGCATTTCCTGGGCCGAGAGCGTCGCCCGGTCGACCAGGGTCTGCTGTTCGCTCTGCGCCCAGGCGAGCGCTGGAACCATTGTCAGGAGAGCCGTGAGCAGATAGCGCAACATGGTTTTTCTCCAGATGATTGCCGGGCGATCTTGATATGGGGCGGTGAAATTGGCAAGCTCAGCCGGGTGCCACGTTGACCCCACCGATCCACCACCCCTCGCGGTGCCACTCGAAGCGGGTGAGCGAAAGATTGGCGACCGAGATGTTTTGCGCCTGTTCGGCGGCGATGCCAAGAACATGGGCGAGTGCCGCGCGAATGACCCCGCCATGGACGACCGCGACGACATCCTTTCCGCCATGGCGTGCGACGAGCCGGTCGAGACAGGCCCCGACCCGCGCCACCACATCGGCCATGCTTTCGCCGCCACCGGGCGGGCGGATATCGGCGGGAAGCGGCCAGAACTGGTTGGGCCGGCGGGAAAACAAGGCCGCGACCTCGGCCTGCGGCAATCCCTCCCAGGCGCCGAGCGTCTGCTCGATGAAAGCGGGCTCGACCGAGAGTGCCTGTTCGGGATAGCCCGCGGCAAAGATCGCGCGCGCTGTCTCGCGGGTGCGCGCGAGCGGCGAGATCAGCCAGCTTGCGGGCCGCGGCAGGTCGGCTGCGAGACGCCGATAAAGCGGCGCCTCGCGCGCCAGGGCATGCGGGCAGAGCGGCACATCATTGGCACCATAGAGCACGGCGCGGGCGCTGGCCTCGACGAGGGCGTGGCGGAGCAGCCAGAAGCGAACCGGTTTCATGCGTCTTCCGAACTTTCACGCGTCTTTGGCAAAAGATTTCCGATACCTCACTCGCCGAGCGCGACCAGCGTGCCCTCGCGCCGCGCCGCCTCGAAATTATGGCGAAACACCAGCGCCATGAGCGCGAGCCAGGCAAGATTGAGCGCGAACGCGACGCCAAGCTCGTGCCAGAAACGGCCGCCGGTGATCAAGGCCGCGCGCAGCCCCTCGAAGACATGCGCGGAGGGAAGGAGCAGGGCGAGCGGGCGGAGTGGCGCGGGCAGCGCCGCCACCGGATAGAACACGCAGGAAAGCGGCGTTAAGCCAAACATCACCGTCCACACCAGCCCCTCGGCGCCGGCGCCGTGGCGGAGGATGAAAGCGACGATGCCGAGCGCGACCGCCCAGCCCATCATCGCGAGATTGGCGAACAAAAGCAAAACGATCGGCCCCAGCGTAAAAATATTGAAGGCGTAGAGCAAGGCCGCGAGCAGGAGGGCCGGGATCATGCCGGCGAACACGCGGAGCAGCGACATCACGATGAGGGCTGCGATCAACTCGCGTGGCCGGAGGGGGCTTACGAACAGATGGCCGAGATTGCGCGACCAGATTTCTTCGAGAAAGCTCACCGAAAAACCGAGCTGGCTCGCGAGCGCCGACTCCCACAACAAAATCCCGCCGATCAAGAGCGCGGCGATGCCCGCGAGTGCCCCGCCATGCAAGGCGAGAAACCGCGCCGTGAACCCCCAGATCAGCAATTGCAGCACCGGCCCATAGGCAAAATCGAGAAGGCGCGGCCAGGAGCGGCGATAAAGTGCGAGATGGCGATAAACGAGCGCCCATATCCGCCGGATCATTCCCGCGCCCGCCATCAGGCGACCCCGCGCGCGATATCGAGAAATACCGCTTCCAGCCGCTCGCGCCCGAACCGCGCGCAGAGTTCCTCCGGGCTGCCGCGCGCGACGATCGCGCCCTCGCGCAGCATCAGCACCTCGTCGCAGAGCCGTTCGACCTCGGTCATGTTGTGCGAGGCGAGCAGAATGGTGCAACCGCTCGCCGCGCGATAGGCGGCGAGCCAGCCGCGCAGCCGATCCGCCGTATCGGGATCGAGGCTCGCCGTCGGCTCGTCGAGCAGCAGCACGGCGGGGTGGTTGATCAGCGCCTTGGCGAGCGCAAGCCGCGTCTTCTGCCCCGCCGACAGCGTTCCCGCCGGGCGGTCGAGCAGGGGCACGAAATCGAGTTCGCCGGCGAGTTCGCGGATCCGCCGCTCAAGGCGCGGCACGCCGTAGAGATGGCCATAGACGCGGAGATTTTCGGCAACCGAAAGCCGCGCCGGCAAAGCGACATAGGGGGAGGCGAAATTCATCCGCGCGAGGGCCGCGAAGCGGTCGCGCGCCATGTCATGGCCGAGGATCTCGATGCGTCCCGCGCTCGGCACGACGAGGCCGAGCAGCATCGCGAGCGTCGTCGTCTTGCCGGCGCCATTGGCCCCGAGCAGCGCCACGATCTCGCCGGCGGCGACGGTGAAGCTGATCCCCGCCACCGCCGTGACCGGTCCATACCGTTTGCTCAAGCCCTCGACCCGGATCGCCGCCATGCGTCTCCCATACGCGAACTCGGCCTGGCGCGAAATCCGCAGGCGATGCGGCCGGCCCTTGCAATCGCGCGGCCGCCGGCAAACATGGGAGAAAATGCTTCGGAGGTAAAATGGACCGGTTTCCATCCTTGTTCATCTCGCACGGCTCGCCGATGATCGCGATCACGCCCAACCCCGCGCATCATTTCCTCCGCGAACTCGGCCCGCGCCTCGGCCGCCCGCGCGCGATCCTCATCGCCACCGCCCATTGGGCGACGGTCGAGCCGCATGTCGGGACCGCGGTCGCCCCCGAGACGATCCATGATTTCGGCGGATTTCCAGAGGCGCTCTACGCCCTCCGCTACCCAGCGCCAGGCGCCCCCGAAATCGCCGCCCGCGCGGGCGCCCTGTTGCGCGCGGCCGGGATCGCGGCGGGGGAAGAGCCGGCGCGCGGCCTCGATCATGGGAGCTGGATCCCGGCTCTCCTCATGTATCCCAAGGCCGATATCCCGATCGCGCAGATTTCGATCCAGCCCGCCGCCGATCCCGCCCATCATCACCGGATCGGCGAGGCCCTCCGCCCGCTTCGCGAGGAGGGGGTGCTGATCCTCGGCTCGGGAAGCTTCACCCATAATCTTCGCGCCG
>JAKAQU010000270.1 GCA_021819535.1 Pseudomonadota bacterium
CGTGGAAAAGGCCGAATTCGGCCGCAGCGTCACCTATCGACGGGTGCATGATTATTGGGCGATCGATTTGCCGACCGCGCGCGGGCAATTCAATTTCGGCCGCATTCAAGTGGAATATTATCGCGACGCGACCGTCGCCTTCGAGGCGTTCAAGGCCGGCCAAGTCGATTTCCGGGAAGAGAATGTCGCCAAGCAATGGGCGACGGCCTATGATTTTCCGGCGATGCAGCGCGGTCTCGCCAAAAAGGAGAACCTCGCCCAACACCTGCCGACCGGGATGCAGGGCTTCGCGATGAACACGCGGCGGCCGGTGTTCCAGGACCGGCGCGTGCGCCAGGCGATGGATCTCGCCTTCGATTTCGAATGGTGCAACGCCAATCTCTTCTACAATGCCTATACCCGCACGCATTCCTATTTCTCCAACAGCGATATGGCCTCCTCTGGCATCCCCGTGGGGGCCGAGCTTGCGCTATTGGAACCGTGGCGCGCCCATCTGCCGCCCGATCTGTTCACGGCGCCGTTTGCCCTCCCGATGACCGACGCCAGCGGCAATAATCGTGAAAACATGAAGAAAGCACTCAAGCTTCTCGAAGAGGCGGGATGGCGGGTGAAGGAGCGCAAGCTCGTCAACCAGAACGATGAACCGTTCGCCTTCGAAATCCTGCTCGACGAACCGGCCTTCGAGCGCGTCGCCCTCCCTTACGTGCAATGGCTTTCCCGGCTCGGCATCACGGCAACCGTGCGTACCGTCGATCCGGCGCAATATCAGCAATTATTGAACACGTTTTCCTTCGACATGACGGTCGCGATTTTTCCGCAATCCGATTATCCCGGCAACGAGCAGGTGGGATACTGGACCAGCGGTGCCGCCAAGGAAGAGGGTTCGGACAATCTCATGGGGGTTGCCGATCCAGTGGTCGATGCGCTGGTGCAAAACGTGGTTTCAGCGCCGGATTATGATCATCTCCTGCCGGCGGTGCATGCGCTCGATCGCGTCCTCCTGTGGAACTGGTACATGGTGCCGCATTGGTATCTGCAATCGGTGCGCGTGGCCTATTGGCGGCGCTTTGGCCGACCCGAGACGCCGGTGCGCTCGGGGCTCGCTTTCGAGACCTGGTGGGTCGACCAGAAACTCGCCGACGAAACCGACAACGCCCGTCGCGCCGGCATGGAGTGAACGGGGCCGATGGCCGCCTATCTGCTGCGTCGTCTGCTGCTTCTGGTGCCGACCCTGTTCGGCATCATCGCCATCAATTTCGCCGTCGTGCAATTCGCCCCCGGCGGCCCGGTCGAGCAGATGATCGCGCAGTTGAAGGGCCATGGCGGCGAGATGAGCGGACGCATGACGGGAGCCGGCGCGCGTGAGGCAATGCCCGGGCAAAGCGGGCTTTATCGCGGCGGAAGCGGGCTCGATCCGCATATCGTCGCCGATATCCGCCGCATGTTCGGCTTCGACAAGCCGCCACTGACACGTTTCTGGCAGATGATGCGCGGGTATCTGCGTTTCGATTTCGGCCGCTCGTTTTTTCGCGACAAAACCGTTTTGCAACTGATCGGCGAAAAACTCCCCGTCAGCGCTTCTCTCGGCCTTTGGTCGACGCTGATCGTCTATCTGGTCTCGATTCCGCTCGGCATCACGAAGGCGGTGCATGACGGAAGCCGCTTCGATGTCGCGAGCAGTGTCGCCGTCTTGATCGGTTACGCCGTGCCGGGATTTCTGTTCGCCATTCTGCTCGTGGTGCTGTTTGCCGGTGGGTCGTTCGTACAATGGTTTCCGCTCCGCGGTCTCACCAGCGCCGGTTCCGAGGCATGGGGCTGGCCTGCGCGCATCGCCGATTATCTCTGGCACATGGTGCTGCCGACGGTGGCGCTCACCGTCGGCGGCTTCGCGAGCCTCACCATGCTGACCAAGAATTGTTTTCTCGAAGAAATTCGCAAGCAATACGTGCTGACGGCGCAGGCCAAGGGGGCGAGCGAGAATCGCGTGCTCTATGGCCATGTGTTCCGCAATGCCATGCTGCTGATCGTCGCCGGATTTCCCCAGGCCTTCATCAGCATCCTCTTCACCTCGGCGCTCTTGGTGGAGATCGTGTTCTCGCTCGATGGTCTCGGCCTGCTCGGCTTCGAGAGCGCCATCGCCCGCGATTATCCGGTGATGTTCGGAACTCTCTATATCTTCACTCTGCTCGGGCTGCTGATGCAGATCATCGGCGATCTTCTCTATACCGTCGTCGATCCCAGGATCGATTTCGAGGCGCGTCAGCGATGAGCCTCTCGCCACTCGCGCGGAGGCGCCTCGGCGCGTTTCGTGCCCATCGTCGGGGATTTTATTCCTTCTGGATATTTCTGGCGCTCTTCCTCTTCTGCCTGTTCGCCGAATTCATCGCCAATGACCGCCCGCTCATCATCCGCTTCGACGGGCATTGGTATTTTCCGGTCCTGCAGGACTATAGTGAGGATAGCTTCGGCAAGGATTTCATGCCGACCGAGGCCGATTACGCCGACCCCGATCTCATCAGCGCGATCACGCGGCGGGGCTGGATACTTTGGCCACTCATCCCCTATCATTACGACAGCATCGTCCATAATCTGCCGCAGCCGGCGCCAGCGCCACCCAGCCTCAACAACCTCCTCGGCACCGACGATCAGGCGCGCGACGTCCTCGCCCGGGTGATTTACGGGTTTCGCATTTCGGTTCTGTTCGGCTTCACGCTCACCGCGATTTCCTCCGTGATCGGCATCATCGCCGGCGCATTGCAGGGGTTTTACGGCGGCATCGTCGATCTCTTGTTCCAGCGTTTTATCGAAATGTGGTCGGGGATGCCCCAGCTCTATCTCCTGATCATCCTCGGCAGCATCATCACGCCAGGATTTTTCGTGCTGTTGATTTTTCTCCTCCTGTTCAGTTGGATGACGCTCACCGGCGTCGTTCGCGCCGAGTTTCTGCGCGGGCGCAATCTCGATTACGTGCGTGCCGCCCGCGCGCTCGGGCTTTCCGATATCGCGGTGATGTTCCGCCACATCCTGCCCAACGCCCTCGTCGCAACGCTCACCTTTCTTCCCTTCACGCTCTCCGGTTCGGTCACCATTCTCGCCAGCCTCGATTTCCTCGGCTTCGGCCTTCCCCCAGGCTCTCCCTCGCTCGGCGAGCTGGTCTCGGAGGGGAAGAATAATCTCCAGGCGCCCTGGCTCGGCATCACCGCCTTCGTCGTGCTCGGCGGCATGCTGACGCTTTTGATTTTCATCGGCGAGGCGGTGCGCGATTCCTTCGATCCGCGCAAGACCATGTCATGAGTTTGCTCGCGGTCGAGAATCTCTCCGTCTGTTTTGGCGCGCGCCACGTCGTCGAAGACGTGTCGTTTCAGCTCGACCGCGGCGAGACGCTGGCCCTCGTCGGCGAATCGGGATCAGGCAAGACGCTGACGGCGCTTTCGCTCTTGCAATTGCTGCCGCCCGGCGCGCGCAACGACGCTGGGCGCATCACGCTCGGCGGGCGCTCGGTGCTCGATGCCGATCCCGAGGCGCTGCGCATGATGCGGGGCGGCGTCGCCGGCATGGTGTTCCAGGAGCCGATGACGAGCCTCAACCCGCTCCACCGGATCGGCCGCCAGGTCGCCGAGGCGATCCGCGTGCATCGGCGGATGCCGCGCGCGGCTCTCCGCGCGCGTGTCGTGACATTGCTCGAACAAGCCGGGTTCAGCGACGCCGAACATCGGCTCGATGCATTTCCGCATCAATTATCCGGCGGCCAGCGCCAGCGCGCGATGATCGCCATGGCGCTCGCCAATGATCCCGCCCTCCTTATCGCCGACGAGCCGACCACCGCGCTCGACGTCACCATCCAGGCACAGATCCTCGCCCTCCTGGCCAAGTTCAAGGCCTCGCGCGGCTTGGCGCTCCTGCTCATCACCCATGATCTCGCCATCGTCCGCCGCTATGCCGATCGCGTCTGCGTGATGAAGGAGGGGCGGATCGTCGAGGCTGGCCCGGCTTCGCGCATTTTCACCGAACCCGCCCATCCTTATACGCAAATGCTGCTCGCCGCCGAACCCGCCGGCCCGCCGGCGCCGCTCCCCGCCGCCTCACCGCCGCGGCTGGACGCGCGCGACATCACTGTCCATTTCCCGATCCATCGTGGCATCCTCCGCCGCACCATCGGCCATGTGCGCGCCGTCGATGGCGTTTCGATCGCGGTCCGCCGCGGCGAAACCGTGGGCCTCGTCGGTGAATCGGGCTCCGGCAAGACGACACTCGGCTTCGCGCTCCTCGGTCTTGTCCGCGCCGAGGGAAAGCTCCTCTTCGAGGGCACCGATCTTCTCACCCTCAATCGCCGTGCCTGGCGCGAAATGCGGGCGCGCATGCAGATCGTGTTTCAGGATCCCTATGGCAGCCTCTCGCCGCGCATGTCGGTCGGCGAAATCGTGGCCGAGGGGCTTCGCGTCCACGCCCGGCAATTGAGATCG
>JAKAQU010000271.1 GCA_021819535.1 Pseudomonadota bacterium
GTCGGGATCTCGATGCCGATATCCTCCTCGCTCGCCGGGCGCACGCTGGCGCGCGGCTCCTCTTCCACATAGCGCGCACGCGGCGCGGGCGGCGGCGCGGCCTCGGTCTCGGCGGCACGGGCAGCCTGGAAATTGCGCCGCAGCGCGCCGGTCACCGTGCCGAAAAGGCTCGGGCGCGGCGGCGGTGGGGCGCTCTGAGATGAGGCCGGCGGCACTTGATGCGGGGCGGCGGAGAAGAGACCGCGCGCGGCCGCCGGTGGTGCCGAGGCCGCAACGCGCGGCTCGCCCCGACGGGAATCAATGGGACGGGAATCAATGGGGCGCGAATCGGTGGGGCGCGCGTCGAACGCCCGCGGATCGGCCTCACGCACCTCCTTGAAGCGCGGCTCGTCGGCACGTGGCGCCGGCTCGAAACGCGCCTCGCTGGCCCGCATCCCCTCCTCGCCGCGGGCGACGAAACTCGCGCGCGGGGCCGCCGGTGGCATGGCCGATGACGGCATGGCCGATGGCGACAGGGGGGATGGCGACAGGGGGGAGGGTGGCGCTGCCTCGGCCGGCGGCGCCGCGACGGCCTCGGCCTCTTCGGCCGCGGCATAGCCGCCGCCGACCGCGACCAGCCGCGGCCGCTCGGCCACCTGCTCGCGCGGCGTGTCGATCCCGGTCGCGACCACCGAGACGCGGATGCGCCCGTTCAGGGATTCGTCCACCGCCGAGCCGAAAATGATGTTGGCGTCCTCGTCCACTTCTTCCCGGATGCGGTTCGCCGCGTGATCGACCTCGAACAGCGTCATGTCGTCGCCGCCGGTGATGTTGATCAGAAGGCCGCGCGCCCCGGCCATGCTGGTGTCTTCCAAAAGCGGGTTGTTGATCGCCGCCTCGGCGGCGCGGACGGCGCGGTTTTCGCCATCCGCCTCGCCCGTCCCCATCATCGCCTTGCCCATCTCCGCCATCACCGTCCGGATATCGGCGAAATCGAGATTGACGAGGCCGGGCACCACCATGAGATCGGTAACCCCGCGCACCCCCATATAGAGGACATGATCGGCCATTTTGAACGCCTCGCGGAAGCTGGTGCGCTCATTGGCAAGGCGGAACAGGTTCTGGTTCGGGATGACGATCAGGGTATCGACGTATTCCTGCAATTCCTCGATCCCCTGCTCGGCGGCGCGCGCCCGGCGCGGCCCCTCGAAGCTGAACGGCTTGGTCACCACGCCGACGGTGAGGATGTTGCGCTCGCGCGCCATGCGGGCGATCACCGGCGCCGCACCCGTGCCGGTGCCGCCGCCCATGCCGGCGGTGATGAACACCATGTGCGCGCCGTCGAGGTGGCGATAAAGCTCCTCGGCCGCTTCCTCCGCCGCCGCGCGCCCGATCTCGGGCTTGGCGCCGGCGCCGAGCCCCTGGGTGATGTGCGGGCCGAGCTGCACCCGGCGATCGGCGCGCGAATGCAGCAATTGCTGCGCATCGGTGTTGGCGACGACGAAATCCACCCCCTGGAGATTGAGCGAAATCATGTTGTCGACGGCATTGGTGCCGCCGCCCCCCACCCCGATCACGGTGATGCGGGGGGTGAAATCGGTGTGCATATGCTGTGGCACGGTGAGGTTCAGGGTCATTGGGACATCTCTCCCTTTAAGGCCGGCCCTTTAAGGCCGGGTGCGGAAAATCGGGTGAAAGGCGCGCCCCATCAGACGCGCTCGCGGAGGTAGTCGAGAAGGCGGCGGAAGAGGCCGGCGGGCCGGTCGGCATCGAAGTCGAGATCGGGCAGGCTGTGCCCGGCGCCACCGGCGAAAACGAGGAGACCGGCGGCGGTGGCGATGCCGGGGCCGCTCATGAGATCGGGGAGGCCGCGCAGGCCGAGCGGCCGGCCGAGCCGCACCTGGCGGCCGAGAATCCGTGCCGCCATCTCGCGCGCCCCGGGGAGCTGGCAGGCGCCGCCGGTCAGCACCACGCGGTGCCCGGCATCGCGCGCGAGGCCCGCGCCATCGAGCCGCTCCTTGACCAGCTCGAACGTCTCTTCGAGCCTGGGGCTGATGATGCTGATCACCATGCTCCGCGGCACCTTGACGATATGGCGCTCGTCCTCGCCGATCAGCGGCACGGGGAGATATTCGCGCTCGTCATCCGGGCTCGCCTCGACATTGCCATAGAGCGTCTTCAGCCGCTCGGCATGGCTGATCGGGGTCGAGAGCAGGCGCGCGATGTCGTTGGTGACATGCATCCCGCCGACCGGCAGGATCGCCGTGTGCAGCACCTGGTTTTCGGCAAAGACGGCAAGGCCGGTGGTGCCGCCGCCCATGTCGATCAGGGTCGCGCCGAGTTCGCGCTCGTCGGCGACCAGGGTCGCGATGCCGGCGGCGAGCGGCGCCGAGACCAGCTCGGCGACGGCGAGATCGACCCGCGCGAGACAGACGGTGAGATTGCGGAGCGCGGTCGCCGTCGCATCGATCACATGGAGGCGCGCCCCCAGCGTCTCGCAATGCATGCCGCGCGGGTCGGAGATGCCGCTCGTCTCGTCGGCGGCGAAGGCGAGCGGCAGAGCGTGGATGATCTCCCGCCCCTCGGAGGCGGCGCGGGCGCGGCCCTCGGCGGCGATGCGGCGGATATCGGAAGCACTCACCGCGCGGCCGCCGATCGGCCACTGGACGTTGAAGAGGCGGCTCTCCGGCGCGCCGCAGGAGAGGTTGACGGTCACGTCGCGAAGATGGGTGTCGGCCATGATCTCGGCCTCGGCGACACATTTGCAGATCACCTGCTCGGCGGCATCGAGATCGACGATGCCGCCATTGCGCACGCCGCGCGATTGGCGATGGGCGGCGCCGAGCACCCGGAGCGCGCCATCGCTCTCCATCCGGCCGATGATGCAAACGACCTTGGTCGAGCCGATATCGAGCACACCGAATGGCCCGGCGCGGAGCGGGCGTGGGCGCGATGGCGGCTCGGTCTCGGCGGGCGGCGTCGGCTGGCGCCCCGAGCCGAGAAAACGCGCGGAGAGATCGTTCATCGCGTGCCCCCTCTCATGTCGGCTTTCCCCTCACGTCGGCTTTCCGGGCGCAGCCACGTCGCCATGCGGCACCGCCGCGCCATCGCCGGCAGGAGCGCCACCCGACCCCTCGGGTTTCGCCTCGGGGCGCGGGCGGAGCACGAGGCGATCCGGCGCGCGGAGATCGACGGCCGCGAAAGGACGGTCGAGGAGCGCGTGATCGCTCTGCAAGCGGGCCAGCCGCGCCAGCGCCTCCGCCTCGTGCCCCTCGGGCAGAAACACGTCGGCGCCATTGGCGAGACGCAGATTCCAGCGCCGCCCGCCGACCCTGACCAGGGCCGCGAGACGGGCGCGAATGGGCGGGTATTTGTCGAGGAGATCGAGCATGGCGGCGGCATGCGCCGGCGCATCCACCCCGACCACGAGGGGCAGCGTCTTGAAATTCGCCACCCCCTCGTCGGCGACCTCGCGCCCGGCGCGGTCGATCAGCGCAAAACGCCCCTGGTTCTGCCAGACTGCGAAGGGCCGCCGCTCGCTGAGGCGGACGACGATGGTCCCCGGCAGATGCCGCTCCACCACCGCCTGCTGCACCCAGGCGAGGCTCTCCAGCCGGGCGCGAAGGGCGGCGAGCGGGACGCCGAGGATGGGATCGCCGGGCTCGACCCCGATCGCCGCGCGCAACAGCGGCTCGGGCGTGTTGCCGCGCCCCTCGACCACCACGCTCCGCACACGGAGGCCAAGCCGCGCGCTGAGCCCATCGAGCCAGGCGGTACGCGGGCCGATGCTGTCATCGTGCCGGTGCCAGGCGAGTGCCAGCAGGAACACGGCGATGATGCCGGCGCCGAGCCCGATCCGGGGCAGAAACCGCCGCCAGCGGCGAAGCAGAAGCTTCCAGCGCGCCGGCCGCCCATCCGCCCGCTTCTTTCCCGGCTTCAGACGCGACATGATGCCCGCTCCACCATCCAGGTGCAAAGCTCCGGGAACGGCATGCCGAAGAGCGCCGCCTGTTCGGGCAACAGCGAGGTCGCGGTCAGGCCGGGCTGGGTATTGACTTCGAGCAGCACGAGGCGGCCCGGCTCGCCTCTGGTGTCGTCATAGCGGAAATCGGCCCGGCTCGCCCCGCGGCAGCCGAGTGCCCGATGCGCGGCGAGGGCGACCTCGAGCGCCCGCGCGAACGCCTCGGGGTGGATTTTCGCCGGCAATTCATGGCGCGAGCCGCCGGAGGCGTATTTCGCCTGGTAATCATAGAACCCGGCGGCGGGCAGGATTTCGGTCACCGTGAGCGCGCGATCGCCGAGCACGCCGACGGTGATCTCGCGCCCGGGGATGAATTCCTCGACCAGGGCGCGGGCGCCGAAACGCCAGTTCGCGGCGATCTCGGCGCGGCGATTGTCGCCGGCGGTGATGATCACAACCCCGACCGAGGAGCCCTCGCCGAGCGGTTTGACGACATAGGGCGCGGGCAGCGGATCGAGATCGG
>JAKAQU010000272.1 GCA_021819535.1 Pseudomonadota bacterium
GCTGATCGCCGAAATCGCGACCGAGCGACGCATCCAGCTCAACGCCCGCGAGCAGCGCGAACTCGCGGTCAATCTCGTCGATGACATGCTCGGCCACGGGCCGTTGCAGCCGCTGCTGGAAGACGAGGCGATCACCGATATCATGGTCAACGGGCCGGAGCGCGTCTTCGTCGAACGCGGCGGCAAGCTCGTGCTGTCCGGGGTGCGGTTCCGCGATGCGACCCATGTCGTCAATATCTGCCAGCGCATCGCCGCCGCGGTCGGGCGGCGCATCGATGAGGCGAGCCCGATGGTCGATGCGCGGCTCGCCGATGGCTCGCGCGTCAACATCGTCTTCCCGCCGCTCGCCCTCGATGGGCCGTATCTCTCGATCCGCAAATTCGCGAAAAAGAAAATCGATTTCCAGAAACTGATCGAATTCGGCTCGCTGACGCCGCCGCTCGCGCGCGTGCTCGAAATCGCCGCCCGGATCAGGCTCAACGTCATCATTTCCGGTGGCACCGGCTCGGGCAAGACGACGCTGCTCAACGCGATGTCGCGGCTGATCGATGGCGGCGAGCGTGTCGTTACGGTCGAGGATGCCGCCGAATTGCAATTGCAGCAGCCGCATGTCGTGCGGCTGGAGACCAGGCCGGCCAGTCTCGAGGGGCGTGGGGAGATCACGCAGCGCGATCTGGTGCGCAACGCGCTCCGCATGCGCCCGGACCGCATCATCATCGGCGAGGTGCGGAGCGGCGAGGCCTTCGACATGCTGCAGGCGATGAACACCGGCCATGACGGCTCGATGTCGACGGTTCACGCCAATACCTCGCGCGATGCGCTGACACGCATCGAAAGCATGGTGCAGATGGGCAATATCGGCCTCCCCGCGCGCGCCATCCGCACCCAGATCGTGAGCGCGATCGATCTCATCGTGCAGGTCGAGCGCCAGCGCGATGGCGGGCGCCGGGTGTTGCAGGTATCGGAAGTGTGCGGCATGGAGGGCGAGGTCGTCACCATGAACGACATTTTCCAGCTCGAAATCGCCGGTGAAGGGCTCGATGGCCGGCTCCGCGCCAGCTACCGCGTCAATCGCGCGCGGCCGAATTTTCATGACCGGCTGACCTATTTTGGCCTGGAACGCAGTTGGGCGAGCGCGCTCGACGAGGCGGAGCGCGGCTGATGCTCGATCTCCGCCTGATGCTGGCTGGCTTCCTCGGCCTCACCGGTCTCGGCATGAGCGCGCTTTTGCTGCAACGCGGTCATGAACGCGAGCAGCTATGGCGGGCACGAATTGGGCGCGTACTCGGCCCGCACACGAAACAGCCGCAGGCGGCCGAGGTGCTGCCGTTCCGTATCGGTGGCGCCGGAGACGGCGCCAGGCCCTGGCAGCAGGTGGCGCGGCTGTTCGGGATCCATCTCGAACGGCGTCGCGAATATCCGCTGCGCTGGTGGATCGTGCTGCCCGCGGCCCTGCTCGGCGCCCGCTTCGTGGTCGGCATCGCCGCCAATATCATTGGCGGACTGTCGTTTCTGCTCATCGTGCCGGTTTGGATTCTGCTGTGCCGGCAGGTTTTCAAATGGTTCGACGACCGCCGGCGTGACGCGCTCACGCGCCAGTTCCCCGACGCCTTGGCGATGATCGTGCGCTCGATCCGGATCGGCATTCCGGTGAGCGAGGCGATGCGCCTGGTGGCGCGGGAAAGCGCCGAGCCGACGCGGCGGGAATTCGCGATCGCCACCGACAAGATCGCGATCGGCATGCTGCTCGACGAAGCGCTGCAGAAATTGGCAGCGCGCAACGACCTTGCCGAATACCGCTTCTTCGCCACCGCGCTTTCGCTGCAAAACCAGACCGGCGGCGGGCTTGCCGAAACCCTCGAAAACCTCGCCGATGTCATTCGCCGCCGCGTCGCCATGCGCGAGCGCGGCCACGCTTTGGCGTCGGAGGCGAAAACCAGCGCCGGAATCCTGGCGGCACTTCCGGTTTTCGCCGGTCTCGGCCTCGCGGTGATCAATCCTGGTTATATCGGCGTGCTGTTCTTCGATCCGAGCGGCAAGCGCATCATGGGCATTGCGATCGGCATGCTGGTCGGCGGGATCATGGTCATGCGCAGCCTGATCCGGCGCAGCCTGACATGAAAATTATACCATGAACATCTGGAAAATACTGCCGCTGGCGGCGGCGATCATGCTCGTGCTCCTGATCGCCATGGGCGTGCTGGTCTGGCAGATGGCGCAAAAAGAACGGCTGCTCGCGCGGCTGCGTGCCGTCCGGCCGCGCGCGGAGCCCGATCAGCGCGAACCCTCTCCGGATCTTGTGCTGCGTTGGGTTGCCGTGGTGGGCAATGTGATTTCGCGGAGCGGCCTGCTCTCCGGGCGAACCCGAGCGGAACTCGAACAGACGCTGGTTCGTGCCGGTTTCCAGCGTGGGCACGGTCTTGAAGTTTTCATCGGCGCGAAACTCATGCTCCTGATCATGGCGCCGTCCGTCGGCCTCGTCTTTGCCACGCGTTTCGAATTTTCTTCCTTTTCGCGCAATATTCTACTGGCCTCTCTCGCTCTCATGGGACTTCTGGTGCCAGATTTCATCTTGCGGAAACTACGCGCGGGTCATTTGAAGGCGCTGGAGCGGGGGCTGCCGGATGCGCTCGATCTGATGGTGATCTGCACCGAGGCCGGGCTTGGTCTTGAGCCGACGATACAGCGTGTCGCCGCGGAAATTCACCATGCCCACCGCGCGGTCGCGGAAGAATTCGCGCAGACGGCGAGCGAATTGCGCATCACCGCCGATGTTCGCGCCGCCCTGCTCAATGCCGGCACCCGCACCGGTCTCACCGGGATCAAGCGTCTGGCGACGACGCTGGTGCAAACCATTCAGTATGGCACGCCGCTCAGCCAGGCACTGAGAACCCTGGCGGCGGAGATGCGCCAAGAGACACTGACGCGGTTCGAGGCGCGCGCGGCGCGATTGCCGGTGCTGCTCACCGTGCCGATGATCGTTTTCATTCTCCCCTGCGTGTTCCTTGTCGTCGGCGGTCCGGCGATGGTGCAGGTCTTGAAGGTGATGGGACATTGAGGCCATCAACACGAAAAGCCATTGTACGCGGCACCCTGTTTGCCGCACTTCTCGGCAATGCCGCGTGCGGCGGGGCGCATCCCTCGGCACTCAATCTGCCAACCCCCTCGCCCGCCCTGAGCAATGGCGAGCCGAGCATTCGTGTCGCCGATGCGGCGCTGCTCGGCGGCGCGCCAGCGATGGCGGTGCAGGTCGCCGATGGCATCCTGGCGCGCAATCCTCGTGATCTCTCGGCACTTTTGCGCAAAGGGGAAGCGCTTTATCTGCTCAAACGCAACGACGAGGCGGTGGCCGTCTTCGAACACGCGCTGGCGGTGAACCCGGGCAATGCGGGCGCTCTGCTCGGGCTGGGGCGCATTCGGCTTGCGCATGATCCCGCCGCGGCGGCGGATTTGTTTTCGCAGGTGCTGGCCCGCGAGCCGCGCAACGCGGCGGCGCTGAACGATCTTGGGATCGCGCGCGATCTTCTCGGCCAGCATTCTATGGCGCAAGCGGCCTATCGCATGGCGTTAGCGGTGTCACCAGATACGATGGCAGCGCGGGTCAATCTCGGAGTTTCACTCGCGGTCTCGGGCCATGAGAAGGAGGCGCTCGACGTGCTTCGCCCGTTAGCCGCCGCACCGGAGACGACGCCGCGCATGCGTCAAGATGTGGCGGCTACCTTGGCGCTCGCAGGGGAGGATGACGCCGCGCGCAACCTTTTATCTCAGGATCTAAACGCGTCGGAGATAGCCCAGGCAATGTCGAGTTTCAAGAAATTGCATAATTATACCAACTCGCCTAATCAGTGACACACGCCCAACTTCGAGTGGCGATTGACTTGATGGGTGAGAGATCGGCGATCAGGAAGCGCCATGCCTCGGCACATGCCTGGACGATGGCGTCATAGCTGTCCCAGACTGTGTGGCTGAGCTTGTTGCCTCGCAGATAGTCCCAGATATTTTCCATCGGGTTCAGTTCGGACGAGTAGGGCGGTATCGGCAGGAGCGTGATGTTGTCACGGATTCTGGGTTGACGGATTCCCGAAGACTACTACAATTTTTCGTTGTCGTCTCGCGCGCGGCCATTGGATGCTGTGGGTGCTTTCGGAATTGGTTTCGAATCCAGGCATCCAGCCAACCCATTGGAATCATTGGTTTTACGAGAGCCCCCCTCACGCGGTTGCCTGCCGTGGTTTCCCTGCCAATTTCCCCCTGCTAAGCTGCACGGTGCCGGTCATCGCCAAATTCTTGGTGCGGCGCGGCGATCAGGATGAGAATCCGGCGTCATATGTGGACGGCCTCGTTGGCAAGACATTTTTTGTGCTGAACAAACTGGTCGGCAGCGGTCA
>JAKAQU010000273.1 GCA_021819535.1 Pseudomonadota bacterium
AAGCCTGAAACCATCCACCGAGGGGGCGAAAGCCCCCTCGTTTCGTATCCGGCCCGCCGGCGACCGGCTTTGGCGCTTTGGCTCCCGCCCGCGCCATGCTATATCTGACCAACCAGATGGTCAGGACAATGTCATGGGCAGTGTGAGCATCGCCGACGCCAAGGCGCATCTGAGCGAACTGGTCGAGCGCGCCGCCGGCGGCGAGACCGTGCGGATCACCCGCCGCGGCAAGCCGGTCGCCCAGATCACCGCCGCCCGCGCGCCGCGCCAGCGCATCGACATCGCGGCCCTGCGCGCGATGGTCGAGAAGATGCCGATGCAGGCGGAGCCAGCGGGCGACTTCATCCGCCGCATGCGCGAGAAAGCGCGTTATTGATCCTCTATCTCGATACCTCGGTGCTCGTCGCGGCATTGACGCATGCGGCCGAGACCGCGCGCATGCAACGCTGGCTGGGAGACCAGGATCCGGAACTTCTCGCGATCAGCGATTGGGTAACGGCGGAGTTTTCCTCGGCCCTTTCGATCAAGCTGCGGTCTGGGCAGATCGAGACGCAGCACCGGGCGGAGGCACTCGCCATGTTCACCACGATGAGCGCGGAGACCTTCACCCGGCTGCCGGTTTCCGGGGCACAGTTCCGCACCGCCGCGCGGTTTGCCGATCAGCACGCGCTCGGTCTCCGCGCCGGTGACGCGCTGCATCTCGCGATCTGCGCCGATCACGGAGCGACCCTCTGCACGCTGGACCGGCGGCTCAGCGAGACCGGCTCCGCCCTGGGCGTCAAGGCGGCGCTGCTGTGAAGGGGCCGCCGGCGAGTGCGCGCAGATCGCGCGTTAAACACCCGATTCGAGGAATGAGATGAGACTGATCAAAGCGCGAATAAAGGGGTTTCAGTCGTTCGGCGATTCCGGCGATATCGCATTTCTCGAAGGGGTCAACCTTGTCATCGGGCAGAACAACGCCGGCAAAAGCGCGCTTCTGCGCGCGCTGCTTCCAGAATTGCCCGATGACCGGCATCGAAAACCGGAGAAATGGCAATCACACGAATTGCTGAAACCGGAGGTCGCCCTCACGATAGATGTCAGCGGCGCCGAAATCCGCGATTGGGCGCTTCGTTCCCGTTCATCGCAACACTTCCCATTGCCGCTGGAGCAGAGTCGGAATTGCGATGCTTTTATGAAGGAGTTCTTCGAGCACCCGAGTCTCCCCATCTCTGTCACTCGGACGCCGGGGACTGGCTTTTCTGCACCTTATCCATCGCATCAACTTTTTCGCGACAGACTAGGGCCGCAGAAGCCATACGCTTCAGTGACGCCCAGCAACGGTACCCTGAGCATAATGCCGCATGTCGGCGGCCTTAATGACACGTTGCCAGCCCTACTTTCCGAGGCTTGGAAGCGTGACATGTTCTATTTCGCCGCCGAGCGCATGGCGATTGGCCAAGCTCCAGGCGGCTATGCTGATCGCCTATCACCAAACGCGGCCAATCTGCCCAATATCCTTCATTCGCTGCATAACGAGCGGGGGGACGTTTTCAAAAAACTGGTTGCTCATCTCTGTGAGATTTTTCCGACCGTCGGCAATCTCAGCGTCCGAACCATGCCCGGCGGCAACATCCTGGAAGTGAGAATCTGGCCGACCGAAGCGATGGAACGGGTGGAGTTGAGCTTTCCGCTGAACGCCAGCGGCACGGGTGTCGCCCAGGCCATTGCGCTGCTCACGGCGATCATGACCATCGACAAAGCCATCATCATCATCGATGAGATCAACAGTTTTCTGCATCCGGCCGCCGTGAAGGCCCTGCTCCGCATCTTGCAAACGCAATACGCGCAGCACCAGTACATCATCTCGACTCACGCACCGGATGTCATCAGCTTCAGCAATCCGACGACGATCCATCTCGTCAAGCGCGAAGGGTATGAATCCCGGGTCGAACCGCTAAATCTCACGAGTGTTGAAGCGTTCCGGGAGGTGGCCGAGCATCTCGGCGTCTCGATGGCGGATGTGTTCGCCGCCGAGCGGGTCATCTGGGTGGAAGGTCAGACCGAAGAACTCTGCTTCCCTTATCTCTATCAGCAGAAAGGGCCACTGCCACGCGGGACGATTTTTACGTCCGTCGCAGCGACGGGGGATTTCCATTCGAACAGGCGCGATCGAAAGCTGGTTTATGCGGTTTACCGTCGTTTGAGTACCGCCGTCGCCACTCTGGTGGTCGCGGTCGCTTTCAGCTTCGACAGCGAAAATCTCGCCGAAGCCGAGAAGGAGGACATGCAAAGGGAGGCCAAAGGCTCGCTGCATTTTCTGCCCAGGCGACACCTCGAATGCTATCTCATTGACCCCGCCGCGATCGCCGCCTTCATCGGCAGTAAAGACCCTCAATCGGCGCAAACCGTCACGCCTGATTCGGTAGAGGCGGCGTTACGAGAGGCTGCGGCGAAGGAGCGTCTGCACATCGACGATATCACCGACGAGCAATGGCTTGCCCGCGTCGATGCCGCCAAGCTCATCGACACGGTCTGCGGGACGCTTTCTGATCAGCGCGCGCGCTTCGCGAAGAAGGCCGATTCGTTGTTTCTTTTGCAACACATACTCAAAAACGACCCCTCCCGCCTTCAGCCGCTGGAGGAGTACGTCGCGAGCCTCGTCACAGCGGTGACGCGGGGCCAGTCATCCTGACCAGCAACCGGGGTCCGTCGGGTGCCCTCGGTGGCTATGAGTCCGCGCCGCGAGAGAAAAGGTGACGGCGCGCCCGCGCGCGGCTAAAACCCCGCGCCATGCCGGAAAACCCTCCCGCCTCGCGCTATGCCGTGAAGGAAATTTTTCTCACCCTCCAGGGTGAAGGGGTCCATGCCGGGCGGGCTTCGGTGTTTTGCCGCTTTGCCGGCTGCAATCTCTGGTCCGGCCGCGAGCAGGATCGGGCGCGCGCCGTTTGCCGGTTTTGCGATACCGACTTCGTCGGCACCGATGGCGCGGGCGGCGGCGTGTTCGCCGGCGCCGAGGCCTTGGTCGCCGCCATCGCCGCAAACTGGGGGGCGGGACGCGAGGGGCGGTTCGTGGTGTTGACCGGGGGTGAGCCGCTGCTCCAGGTCGATCCCGCCCTGATCGCCGCCCTGCATCGGGAAAATTTCACCATCGCGATCGAGACCAACGGCACCATCGCCGCCCCGCCGGGGATCGACTGGGTTTGCGTGAGCCCCAAGGCCGCGGCGGCGCTGGTGCTCGATCACGGCGATGAGCTGAAGCTCGTCTATCCGCAACCCGAGGCGCCGCCCGAACGCTTCGCCTCGCTTGCCTTCCGCCATTTCCTGCTCCAGCCCATGGACGGACCGGATCGCGCCCGCCATACCGACGCGGCCATTCGCTATATCCAGGCGCATCCGCGCTGGCGGCTTTCGCTTCAGACCCATAAATTCATCGGCATCCCCTGATGTTCCAGCTCACGAAAGACTTTCGCTTCGAGGCCGCGCACACGCTGGAGCGGGTGATCGAGACCGAGGCCAGCCGGCGCATCCACGGCCATTCCTACCGCGCCGAGGTGACGATCGGCGGCGAGATCGCGACGGCGAGCGGCATGCTGGTCGATCTCGGCCTGTTCGCCGCCGCACTCGCCCGCGTCCGCGACCGGCTCGATCACCGCTTTCTCGACGAAATCCCCGAGCTTGCGCCGGCGACGCTGGAACGCCTCGCCCTCTTCGTCTGGCGGCAATTGGAGACCGAATTTCCCGGCCTGGTCAGCGTCGCGATCTGCCGCGACGCGCTCGGCGAACGTTGCCTCTATCGGCCGGGGTGATGTCCGCCCAGCCATTTCCGCCTCTCCCCGCCGGCGCGGTGATCCTCCAAGTGCTGCCGGCGCTCAATACCGGCGGGGTGGAGCGGGGCACGCTGGAGATGGCGGCGGCGATCGCCAAGGCCGGCGGCGTCGCCCTCGTCGCCTCGGCCGGCGGGCGGCTGGTCGCGGCGGTCGAGGCGGCCGGCGGGCATCACATCACCCTCCCGCTCACCCGCAAATCGCCCTTCGCGATCTGGCGCAACGCCGCCCTTCTTGCCGAGATCGCCACCAGCGAGCGCGTCGCCCTGATCCATGCCCGCTCGCGCGCGCCGGCCTGGTCCGCCTGGCTTGCCGGAAGCCGCGTCGCGTCCCGCTTCGTCACCACCTATCACGGCTCGTACGCCGAGAATTTCCCCGCCAAGCGCGCCTATAACAGCGTCATGGCGCGCGGCGAGCGGGTGATCGCGATCAGCGACTTCATCGCGGCGCAAATCCTCGACCGCTATCCGATCGAGCCCTGGCGGCTCCGCGTCATTCCGCGCGGCGTCGATCCCGCGCTGTTCGATCCGGCGGCGCTGGCCGGCGCGAAGGGGCTGAG
>JAKAQU010000274.1 GCA_021819535.1 Pseudomonadota bacterium
GCCTGGATGAAATGGATCGCAGAGGCCCAGCTCGGGCGCGCCGCCGGCACCGGGGCGGGGTTATTCCGCGATCTCGCGGTCGGGGTCGATCCCGATGGCGCCGAGATGTGGGCGGAGCCCGACCAGTTCCTCACCGGGCTCCGGATTGGCGCGCCGCCCGACGCCTTCAACCCCGAGGGCCAGGATTGGGGCCTGCCGGCGCCCGACCCGCACGCTCTTTCCGCCTCGCGTTATGCCGGCTTCATCGCCGTCTTGCGGGCCAATCTACGCCATGCCACGGCCCTCCGGGTCGATCATGTGATGGGCCTCGACCGGCTTTACGTGATCCCCGACGGGGCGAGCGCGGCCGAAGGGGCATATCTCGGCTATCCGCGCGAGGATTTGCTTGGAATCCTGACCCTGGAAAGCCAGCGTCATCGCTCTCTCCTGGTCGGCGAAGATCTGGGCACGGTCCCCGAGGGGCTGCGCGAGAGATTGGCCGCGGCCGGTATCCTGTCCACCCGGCTCTTGCTGTTCGAGCGCTGGCCGAGCGGTCTCTTCCGTCGCCCCGGCCATTATCCGCCCCTGTCGCTGGCCGCGGTCGCGACCCACGATCTCCCGAGCTTTTGCGCCTGGTGGTCGGGAGCCGGGCTTTCGCCCGTCGCCGCGGCGTTCCGCCAGCAGGAGCGGGAATGGCTGCTCGCTGCCCTCCGCGACCGTGGCCTGGCGCCCGAAGGACTCGATGCGAGCGGATCGCTGGCGCCGGAGTCGATGGCGCGGCTTCTGGCGGCCATCCACGCCTTCCTCGGGCGCGGCCCGGCGGCGCTGGTGCTTGCCTCGCTTGGCGATCTCCTGGCCGAGACCGCGCAAATCAACCGCCCCGGCCAGTCGGCCGCGGCGAACTGGCGGCATCGTTACCGGCTGCCGCTCGAAGCCTTGAACGAGGATCCGGCGCTGCGCCACATCCTTTCCGCGCTCGTCGCTTCCCGCGCCGGACCGCCCGATGGCGAGAGGTAGAACTCCCTCCATAACGATATCCGAATTAAAATTAATCTATGAAACTTGACCCGTATCAACGATCGGATGGACCAAAGGATTTTAGGTTGCCTCCCATGTTCGGGAAGCCGACGCGGCGGAGGAAAACAAGAAATGGACCAAGAGCGTCACCAGGCACTGATCTCTCCCCCGCATGTGCTTTTTGCGACCTCCGAGATGTTTCCGCTGGCCAAGACCGGGGGGCTTGGCGATGTCTGTGCCGCGCTGCCGGCGGCGCTGGCCGCGCTCGGCGCCGATATGCGCGTGATCTTGCCGGGTTATGTCTCCGCCCTCGATCAGGCGATCGGCAAGCGCCGCCTGGCGACGCTGCCGGAGGGCGGGGTTTTGCTTCTCGGCCGCGCGCCCGGAACCGGCCTTCCGGTGTATCTGGTGGACCGGCCCGATCTGTTCCGCCGCCCCGGCGGGCCCTACCAGGATCCCGAAAAGCAGGATTGGCCGGACAATCTGCGCCGCTTCGCAGCACTTTCCGCGACCGTCGCAGCACTTGCCCTCCATGGCGACGGTGCCGGCTGGCAGCCCGATCTCGTGCATGCCAATGATTGGCACACCGGCCTCGCGATGGCCTTTCTCGCGCTCGCCGGCACGCCGCGCCCGGCCAGCCTGTTCACCATCCACAACCTCGCCTATCAGGGCAATTTCCCGCTCGATGAGGCACGCGCGCTCGGGTTGCCGGAAGAGGTGTTATCCCCGGATGGTGCCGAGTTCTATGGTCAGCTTTCCTGCCTGAAGGCGGGCATCCGCTATGCCGACCACATCACCACCGTGAGCCCGACCTATGCGCGCGAGATTCTGACCCCCGAGCATGGCGCGGGGCTGGACGGGCTGTTGCGCGCGCGCGTCGCCGACCTCACCGGCATTCTGAATGGCATCGACAGCGCGGCCTGGAACCCGGCCGGGGATCCGGAACTGGCGGCGCCCTATGACGCGCAGCGGCTCGGCGGTAAGGCGATCGCCAAGGCGGCATTGCAGCGTGAACTCGGCCTCGATCCCGCAGCGGAAGGGCCGCTCCTGATTTCGGTCAACCGCCTGACCCATCAGAAAATGGCCGATGTCGTCCTGCAAGCCCTGCCGGCGCTGCTCGATGACGGGGTGCAGGTGGCGCTGCACGGGCAGGGCGACCCGGCGCTGGAAGCGGCGTTCCGGGCCGCCTCGGCCGGCCGCGAGGGCCGTCTTGCGGTACGGATCGGCTATGACGAGGCCTTGGCGCACCGGCTGCACGCGGCGGCCGATCTCGCGCTGACGCCAGCGCGGTTCGAGCCCTGCGGGCTCACCACCATGTATGCGATGCGCTATGGCGCGCTGCCGGTGACCCGTCCGGTCGGCGGGCTCGCCGACACGGTCGCCGATATCGGCGCCGGCGACCCGGCGGCGCACGGCACCGGCTTCACTTTCGTCGAACCCACGGCCGCGGCACTGGTCGCGGCGGTGCACCGCGGAAGCGCCGTGTTTCGCGACAAGCCGGCGTGGCGGCGCGCGCAAAAGCGGGTGATGCTGCAGGATTTCGGCTGGCAGGCCTCGGCCTGCCGCTTCCTTGCACTCTATGGCAGGCAGGTGGCGATGATGGCGGGGGTATCGCCGCATCCCGCCGGCCCGAGCTGGGAACGGCATCTCGCCGCAGTGTGTGAGACGGAAACCAAAGCCGCATGAAAGAAACGACGGCGTTCGCATCGAGCCCGTTCGGGGTGAAGCTGCCGCCGCCGCTGGCCGCGCTCCGCGATCTCGCGCTCGACCTGCGCTGGACCTGGAGCCGTCGCGCCGACGCGCTCTGGGAACAGATCGATGCCGGGTTGTGGCAGCGCACCCGTAATCCCTGGACATTGCTCGAACACGTGCCGGCGTCGCGGCTTGCGGCGCTGGCCGGGGATCCGGCGTTCATCGCGGCCCTGGCCGAGATCGCCGCGGAACGCGAGGCCTATCTCGCCGAGCCGGGCTGGTTCGCGGAAACGCATGGCGCGGCAGCTCTCGGCGGGATCGCCTATTTCTGCATGGAGTTCGGACTTCACGAAGCCTTGCCGCTCTATGCCGGCGGGCTCGGCGTGTTGGCCGGCGATTATCTCAAAACCGCGAGCGATCTCGGGGTGCCGGCGGTCGGTGTCGGGCTTTTGTACCAGGAAGGCTATTTCCGGCAGATGATCGACGCCGCCGGCTGGCAGCAGGAGGCTTATCCCTATAACGAGCCGACGATGATGCCGGTCGAGCCGGTCATCGACGGCTCGGGGGTGCGACAGCATATTCTGCTCGACCTGCCTGGCCGCCGCCTGCGCCTTCGCGTCTGGCGCGCCCGGGTCGGGCGCACCGCGCTCTGGCTCCTCGACAGCAACGATCCGCTCAACACACCGGTCGATCGCGGGATCACCGGCAAGCTCTATGGCGGCGGCACCGAAATGCGGCTGCTCCAGGAACTCGTGCTCGGCGTCGCCGGCTGGCGTCTCGTCGAGACGATGCATCCCGGGATCGAGATCTGCCACCTGAACGAGGGCCATGCCGCCTTCGCCCTCCTGGAACGCGCGCGGAGCCTCGCTCTGCGGCTCGGGATCGGCTTCGAGGCGGCGCTGTGGGCGGCGCGCGCCGGCACCGTGTTCTCGTCCCACACGCCGGTCGAAGCCGGCTTCGATCGCTATCCGCTGCCGCTGCTCGCGCAATACCGCCAGACCGCGATGGGTGCGAGCACGGATACGATCGCCGCGGCGGCGCTGAAGCTCTCGGGGACCGAGGCGGGCGGGCTTTTCAACCTCGCTTTTCTCGCGCTCCGCGGATCCTATGCCGCGTTCGGCGTGAGCGCGCTGCACGAGGCGGTGAGCAAGCGCATTTTCCGGCCGCTCTTCCCGCGCTGGCCGGAACGCGAGGTGCCGGTCGGGCACGTCACCAACGGCGTGCATATGCCGAGCTGGGAGTCGCCCGAGGCGGATGCGTGGTTCAGCGAAGCGGCCGGCCAGGAACGCTGGCGGCGCATGGCCGAGCCGCTCCGCGACGTCATCGCCGAAACCGACGATGCGAGCCTCTGGGACATGCGCGGCCGGTCACGCCAGCGGCTGGTGGCGATGGTGCGCGAGCGGCTGCACCGGCACCTCTCGGGCCGTGGCGACGACCCGGAAATGGCCGCGCGCGCCGACATCGCGCTCGACCCCAATGTTCTGACACTCGGTTTCGCGCGCCGTTTCACCGCCTATAAAAGACCCAATCTGTTATTGTTTGACCGGGGACGGCTGGAGCGGCTGTTATCGAACCCGCGCTACCCGGCGCAACTGGTGGTCGCGGGCAAGGCGCATCCGGCGGATGAGCCGGGCAAGCGGATGAT
>JAKAQU010000275.1 GCA_021819535.1 Pseudomonadota bacterium
TTCCGATCTGGCCTTTACCGGCCCACCCGACGCGCCGAAAGGCGAGCAGCGCCCGACCGATCTGCCGCCGTTCAGAGATCATACCGATGGTGACGCCAATCTCGTCATCGCCGCCGATGTCGATATTCTCGCCGATCGGTTCTGGGCGCGCGCCCAGGATTTCTTCGGCCAGCAGGATATCGAGCCGTTCAGCGACAACGGTCCCTTCGTCGCCAATCTCATCGGCACGCTGGCCGGCGGCGATGCGCTGATCGGGCTTCGTGCCCGCGGCGCCGGCGATCATCCCTTCACCCTGGTCGATGACATGCAGCGCCGCGCCGAGGCGCAGTTCCGCCGCACGCAGCAGGATCTGCAAAAACATCTCGAAGAGACCGAGAAGAAGCTCGCGAGCCTCCGCGAAGGCTCCGGCCAGCAGGGGGCGGCGCAGGCCGTTCTGACGCCGGAACAGCGCGCCGCGATCGATGCCGCCAATCAGGAAATCGTCCAGACCCGCCAGAAGCTTCGCGGCGTCGAGCGGGCGTTGCGTGAAGACATCGACGCGCTCGCCGAAATGCTGCGTTTCTTCGATATCGTTCTCGTCCCCGCCATCCTGACGCTGATCGCGATCGGGCTTGGCCTCCTGCGCCACCGCCGCCGCGGCCGGGCGCGGAGTTGAGGAATTCCGCGCCATGAAACCCCGCACGACCCTGATCCTTCTCTTCCTCGGCGCGCTGTCGCTGGCCGCCGGTCTCTATGTCCAGGAAAACCACGAGGCGACAGAGAGCGCCCGTGCCAATGCCGGGCAACTCGCTTTTCCCGATCTCGGCGCGCGTATCGGCACGGTTGCGCGGATTGAAATTTCCGATCATGCGAAAAAACTGCAGCTCACGCGCGCCGGCGATCGCTGGCTGCTCCCCGAGCATGGCGATTTTCCGGCCATCTCCGGCCGTGCGCATGCGCTGCTCACGACCCTCACCGAACTGCGGCTGATGGAGGCGCGCACCAGCAATCCCGCGGATTTCGCCCGCCTCGGCCTCGATGCGCCGGGTGAGGCGAAATCGGAGGCGAAGCTGGTTCGCCTGCTCGATGACAAGGGGCAGGTGCTCGCCGCTCTCATCATCGGCCATGTCCGCCCGAGCCCCGAGCCCGGCGGCACCGATCAGGTCTTCGTGCGCATCGAGGGGCAGAACCAGACCTGGCTCGCCAGCGGCACCATCGACGCCGACCCCGATTTCGGCGGCTGGATGGCGCGCGACATCGTCAATATCGGCCATGATCAGATCACCGGCATCACCATCGATCGCGGCGCCGGCGATCATCTCGTGCTCACCCGGCAAGGGGATAAGCTCGTGGTCACCACCCCGGCCGAGCATCCGGTGCTCGATCAGTTCAAGATCGACGGCATGGCGCGCGGGCTGGAATTTTTGAGCTTCACCGATGTGCGCAAGGCCGATGCGGCGCCGGGCGCGAAGCTCGGCCATGTCGCGTTCACCACGAGCGATGGTCTCATGCTCGCCGCCGATATTTCGGAAGAGGGCAATACCACCTGGGCGGTGATCACGGCGGCGGGGAAAGACAAATCGGCGGCCGAGGCGAACGATCTCAATCAGAAATTCGGCCGTTTCGCGCTCGCCATTCCGAGTTGGCAGGGAAAAACCCTGCTGCCGACCCTGGATGATCTGAAGCCGCCGGAAAAACCCGCATCCCCTCCGGTCTCCGTCGCGCCCTCGGCTCCCGGCTTGCTGCCTGCCTCCCGGTGATGGGCGACGTTCGCACCTACCCTGATCGTCCGCTGGTCGGGATCGGGGTTGTGGTGCTGCGGCCGGAGGCGGTGCTGCTCGTCCGTCGTGGAACGCCGCCCGCGCTCGGCGCTTGGAGCCTTCCCGGCGGTGCGCAGCATCTCGGCGAGACCGCGGAAGAAGCGGCGCGGCGCGAATTACGCGAGGAAACCGGGCTTATCGTCGGCGATCTCGTGCTCGCCGGCCATGTCGACAGCATTCATCGCGACGACGATGGCCGCATCCGCTATCACTACACCATTCTCGATTTCGCGGCCCTCTGGCGGGGTGATGCACCACGCCCCGGCTCGGATGTGACGGAGGTTGTGTGGGCGGGGTTTGAGGCGTTTGACCGTTTTGCTCTCTGGGCGGAGGCTCGGCGCATCATTGCCGCGGCGCGCGGCTGTTTTGCGGGTGGTGCTGGCGCGATGAGATAGCCGAGATCGCCGGTCGCGGTGGTGCATTCGAGAAGCCCGGGGCCGAGATGGGGGAGTTCGCCGGCGCCGTCGCTCCAGCGCCAGCAGGCACCTTTGGCGCTTTTTTCGAGATCATACCAGCCGCGGGCGAGGGCGTTCAGCGTGATCTCCGTCGCGCCCCCGCGCCCGCGGAAGACGAGGCGGTGGAGGGCGATGCCGAGCGGGCGGTGATCGGCGCAATCGGGCAGGATGTCGCCGGGGATGGCGATCGCGGAGGCGAGCGTCAGCGGCCCCGTCCGTGTGCCCTCGGGGATGGCGAAGCGGTGGGTCGTGAGCCGCCCCGCCCGCGTGGTCGCGATGGCTTTGATCCGCCGCGCGCCGAGGCGGAGATGGAGATCGGGATCGGCGCTCTCGATCGCGCCGAACGCGGCGAGGCGGAGGCGCAATTGCCGGCGCGCGGCCAGCCACTCGCGCCCGTCCCAGACCAGGGGAGTGCAGGTCTCCCGCCAGGTTTTCGGCGGGCGTGGCGAAAAATCGGGGTGGAGTGCCATCCCGGCGCCCGCGAAATTATGCCGGTTGCCGGTGTCGAGATAGCTCTCGCTCGGGTAGCCCTCCGAGAACAGCACGGCATGTTCGTCGAGTTCGACATGGAAATACTCGACCGTGGCGACGCGCTCGCGCACGACGCTGACGCCGTTCAGCAAATGCTCGGCCGGGATCAGGACGCGTTGGAAATAGATGCCATGCCCCGGCGAGACGCGGAGATCGCGCGCCGGCATGCCGTCTGCGATCGCGCCGGCCTTGATACGGATCGGCTGCACTTTCTCGGGGCGCGGATGGTGCGCGATCGCGATCCGCCGCCGCCCGATCCAGATGATCGGGCGAAACCCGCCGCCGAGCACCGCGACCCGGTCGCCGGGACGCAGTTTCTCGACCGCGACCTCGCCGCGCGCGGTCTGGATGCATGTTCCACGCACGAAACAGGGGATGGTGTCGGTGATCGCCTCCTGCCCGCCGGCGCTGATCAGGCTGAAATCGCTCGCCTGATAGCTCGCGTTGGGGGCGAGTTGGAGGTCTGCGAGCGTCGACGCGCCACTGGTGACGCTCAGCACATTGCCCGCGCCGAGCGAAACCTGATCGGCGCTGCTGTAGGCGTCATTGGTGAGAACGATCGTGTCGCCGGCGACGAGGTTTTCGAGCGTTCCGGCGAAATCGGTCGGGTTGGTCGCAGTATCGCCGAGCCCGATCACGCCGGCATTGCCGAGAATGAGCGTCTCGCCCACCGCCACCGTCCCCGAAAGAGTCCAATCTGCGTTATCGGCGAGCGTGATGGTCTGAAAATTCTGATACTGCGCAGCACTCCCGCCGATGCTCCCGGCAAGCGTCCCCGCACTCGACGCCGAAGCGAGATCGAGCGTGTTGGAGAGCGAAATTATGCTGCCGCCGACGTTGGTGTAGGACGCCGTCGCCTCGACGGTGCCGTTGAAGCTCGCGCCGGGATAGAGTGTCAGATGGGCGTTGACATCGCCGAAGCGCGCCGCTGTGCCGTAGTTCCCGGTGATCGTGCCGGCATTGACCAGGGTCGCGGGGCTGCTGGCCGCGGTGCCGTTGATCCCAACCCCGACGCTCCCGTAGATGCTGCCGCCGGCTTCGTTGGTGACGCTGCCGCCGGCCTCGAGTTCGACGCCGGGGGGCGATCCATTGGACGCAATGATGCCTTCGTTGACGACGGTGCCAGGCCCGCCTTCGATGAGGACAGGGTAATAGCCGGAGATGATGGCTCCGGCTTCATTGGTGACACTGCCACCGCCGGCGAGTTCAACCCCGGCGCCATAGATACCGCCGTATTTGCTATAGCCGCCCTGCGAAATGATCGCGCCATAATTGACGACCGTGCCGGTGCTGTTCGACCCGACGAAAACACCATAAGGGCCGGAAATACTGGCTCTGGCGGCGTTGGTGACGCTGCCGCCGGCAGTGAGATAGACACCTGTCGCCCCTTCGTAAGTGTCTGTCGCGGTGATGAGGCTGTCATTGACCACCGTGCCAGCGGCGTTACGGATAACGACACCGCCATAATAGCCGGAAATGCTGGCGCCCGCCTGGTTGGTGCCACTGCCGCCGTCTCTGATTAAGACCTCATACGCGTAACTCACG
>JAKAQU010000276.1 GCA_021819535.1 Pseudomonadota bacterium
CTCCCAGCCGAACGGCACCACCTCGACCGGAACGATGCCGGAGAGCGTTTCCACGAGCTTGCTCGCATCGGCCATGATGAGAAGCCGGCGCGCGGCGTCGGCGACGATTTTTTCGCGCAGCAAGGCCCCGCCCAGTCCCTTGATCAGATCGAGCCCGCCGCGGGTGATCTGATCGGCGCCGTCGAGCGCAAGATCGATCGCCGTCTCGCGCGCGAAATCGGTGAGCGGGATGCCGGCCGCCCGCGCGGCCTCGGCAGTACGTTCCGATGTCGGGATGCCGCGCACCCGGATCCCCTCCTTTCTGATCCGCTCGCCGAGCGCCTCGATCATGAACGCCGCCGTCGAGCCGGTGCCAAGGCCGAGCACCATGCCGTCGGCGATTTCCGCAACCGCCGCCGCCGCCGCCGCTTGCTTCAAGCATTCGTGATTCATGCGCAGAAACCCCCGCCCGCGGCCCGAAGCCGCCGTTTAGGCACTTCATCTGCGCCAGCGTCGAGGGAGAGGCAAGAGGGGTCGCGCCGCCGCGCCCTTGAGCGCCGGGCTCAAGGGGGTAATCTCCCTTCGCCCTTGGCGCGTTTTAGTGGAAAGTGACCGGACATGACCAATCCCCTGGCGCAATTGCCGAAGCTCGGCCAGTCGGTCTGGCTCGATTTCGTGAGCCGCCCGCTGCTCGAAAAGGGCGAGTTGCAGCGCCTCATCGCCGCGGACGGCATTCGCGGCGTGACCTCCAACCCCTCGATTTTCGAAAAAGCGATCGCGCATTCGACCGATTACGACGCCGATCTCGCGGCCGCCGTGCAGGCCGCCGACCGCGGCGTCGATGCCTTGTTCGAGCATCTCGCCATCGCCGATATCCGCCTCGCGGCCGATCAGCTGCGGCCGGTTTACGACCAGACCGCAGGAGCGGACGGCTATGTCAGCCTGGAGGTTTCGCCCTATCTCGCCATGGACACCGAGGGCACGATCGCCGAGGCGCGGCGGCTCTGGCGCACGGTCGAGCGGCCCAATCTGATGATCAAGGTGCCAGGAACCAAGGCCGGCGTGCCAGCGATCCAGACCCTGATCGGCGAAGGGATCAACGTCAATGTCACGCTTTTGTTTTCCGTCGCCGCCTATGAGGCGGTGGCCGAGGCCTATCTCGCCGGGCTGGAGGCGGCACTCGCCGCCAAGCGCGATATCGCGCGCCTCAGTTCGGTCGCCAGTTTCTTCGTCAGCCGCATCGATGCGGTGATCGAGCGGGTGAGCGCCGAGCGGCTGAAAACCGCCGCGCCGGAAGAGGCGAAGGCGCTCCGCGCCCTCAACGGCAAGGTCGCGATCGCCAATGCCAAGCGCGCCTATCAGCGCTATCAAGCGCTGATAGGCGGCCCGCGCTGGAAAAAACTCGTGGCCAAGGGCGCGCGGCCGCAGCGGCTCCTCTGGGCGTCGACCGGCACCAAGAGCAAGGATCTGCCGGATACGCTCTATGTCGATGAATTGATCGGGCCCGACACCGTCAACACCATGCCGCCGGCGACGATGGATGCGGTGCGCGATCACGGCCACGCCGAGGTCACGCTCACGCGCGATCTCGCCGGCGCCGAGGCCGTCCTCACTTCGCTCGCGCGGCTCCACATCTCGCTCGATGCGATCACCGAGGAGTTGGTGACGGACGGGGTGCAGCGCTTCGCCGACGATGCCGACAAGCTCTATGCCGCCGTTGCCCGCCGCCGTGCCGAGGTGCTGGACGGCAAGGCGCCGCGCCAGATGATCATGCCCGGGCCGGGCGCCGAGATTTTCGCCGCGGAGTTGGAGCGCTGGCGCGAGGAGGGGCTGATCCGGCTTCTGTGGCGCCGCGATTCCGCGCTTTGGACTGGCGGCGAGGAAGATCGGTGGCTCGGGTGGCTCGATTGCGTCGAACGGGGTCTTGACGCGCTGCCGGCGCTCAAGATTTTCGCCGATGGCCTGAAAAAGGACGGCATCACCGATGTTGTGCTGCTCGGCATGGGCGGCTCCAGTCTCGGCGCCGAGGTGCTGGCGACGACGCTCGGCCGCGATGCCTCGGGCCCCCGCTTTCACATGCTGGATTCGACCGATCCCGCGCAAATCGCCGCCCTCGAAGCGGCGATCACGCTCAAATCGACGCTCTTCATCGTCGCCAGCAAGTCCGGCACCACGCTCGAGCCGGAATTGATGCGGCGCTATTTCTTCGCCCGATCGGGCAATTCCAAACACTTCGTCGCCATCACCGACCCCGGCTCGGCGCTGGAGAAAATCGCCAAGACCGACGGCTATCGGGCGGTTTTTGCGGGCGAAAAATCGATCGGCGGGCGCTATTCGGTGCTGTCCCATTTCGGCCTGGTGCCGGCTTCGGCGCTCGGGATCGATGTCGAGCGCCTCCTCGCGCTCACCGGCCAGATGGTGCATGGCTGTGGCGCCACCGTGCCGCCGGCGGAAAATCCCGGGGTCGCGCTCGGCGTCTTTCTGGGAACGAACGCCCAGGCCGGGCGCGACAAGGTGACGATCATTGCAAGCCCCGGCATGGCAGCGATCGGCGCCTGGCTCGAACAATTGCTCGCCGAATCGACCGGCAAACACGGCCACGGCCTGATCCCGATCGCCAATGAGCCGCCGATCGAGGCTGGCGCCTACAGCGAGGACCGGGTTTTCGTTTATCTCGCCCTGAACGGCGGCGCCGATCCCGCGCAAGAGCGCCTGATCGCGGCCCTGGAGAAGGCGGGGCGGCCGGTTGTGCGCATCAATGTCCCCTCCCCGCTCCACATCGGCCAGGAATTCTTCCGCTTCGAGATCGCGACCGCGGTTGCCGGCAGCATCATCGGCATCGACCCCTTCGATCAGCCCGATGTCGAAGCGAGCAAGATCAAGACCCGGGCGCTGACCGAAGATTTCGAAAAAACAGGCGCCTTGCCCGAGACGGCGCCATTGTTGCGTGAGGGTGATATCGCGCTTTACGCCGATCCCGCGAATGCGGCGGCACTCGGTGGCGCCCCATCGCTCGAAGCCGCGCTGGCGGTGCATTTCGCGCGCGCGAAGCCCGGCGATTACGCCGCCCTTCTCGCCTATATCGCGCGCGATCCAGCGCATGAGGCGGCGCTCGAAAAACTTCGCCAAACCATCCTCGTGCAAAAGAAGATCGCAACCTGCCTCGGCTTTGGCCCGCGCTTCCTGCACTCGACCGGCCAGGTCTATAAAGGCGGCCCCAATTCGGGAATTTTCCTGCAAATCACGGCGGCGGACGGGAGCGATATCGCGATCCCCGGCCAGCGCGCCTCGTTCGGGATCGTCAAGGCGGCGCAGGCGGCGGGCGATCTCGGCGTTCTCGTCGAGCGCGGACGAAGGGTGCTTCGCCTTCATCTCGGCGGCGATCTCGGGCGCGGGCTCGCCACCCTCGATGCCGCCCTCACCCGCGCGCTCGCCGCGAAATCCTGAGGAGGAAGCACAATGAAACTCGCCGTCATCGGCCTCGGCCGCATGGGCGCGAACATCGCTCGCCGCCTGATGCGAGCGGGACACGAGATCGTCGCCTTCGATCTCTCCGCCGACGCGGTCGCGGCTCTGGTGAAGGAAGGCGCGCACGGGGCATCCTCGCTCGACGCCCTCGCGGAAGCCCTGGCGCCGCCACGCATCGCCTGGGTGATGCTCCCCGCCGGCCGCATCACCGAGGAGACCATCGGAAAGCTCGGTAAAATTTTCGCCCAAGACGATATCGTCATCGACGGCGGCAACAGCTATTTCAAGGACGATATCCGCCGCGCCCGCACGCTCCGCGGGCGGGGACTGCATTATGTCGATGTCGGCACCTCGGGCGGCGTCTGGGGGCTGGAGCGCGGGTTCTGCATGATGATCGGCGGCGAGACGCCGATCGTCGATCGCCTCGATCCGATCTTGCGCGCCCTTGCCCCCGGCGCCGGCAACGCGCCGAAAACGCCCAAGCGCGAGGGTTTCGATGCGCGCGCCGAGCAAGGCTATATCCATGCCGGGCCGGCGGGCGCCGGGCATTTCGTCAAAATGGTGCATAACGGCATCGAGTACGGGCTGATGCAGGCCTATGCCGAGGGGTTCGACATCCTCCGCCACCGCACCTCGGACGCGCTCCCCGAAGACGAGCGCTTCACCCTCAACCTTCCCGACATCGCCGAGGTCTGGCGCCGGGGCAGCGTGATTTCCTCGTGGCTGCTCGACCTTACTGCCGCGGCACTCGCGGAAAATCCCGATCTTTCGCATTTTTCCGGCAATGTCGCCGATTCCGGCGAAGGCCGCTGGACGATCGAGGCGGCGATCGATGAAGCCGTGCCGGCCAACGTGCTTTCGGCCGCGCTCTAAGATCGGAA
>JAKAQU010000006.1 GCA_021819535.1 Pseudomonadota bacterium
CGTCTCCGCGGGCGGGAGCGGCGCGGCCTTGCGCATTCGGCCAGGAAATTGAGATCGCGCCCGGGCTGGCGGGGTGCGGAGAGGGGGAAGATGGCCTATATGAGGTGCCGCCATGACCACGCCCGCCCCCCCCCGCCGCGAGCGCCTCGCCGGCCAGAGTTCACGCAACCCGCCGCCGCACGCCGGCCCGGGCGGTGCGCGGCGCTTTCTCACGCGCTGGCTCGGCCGGCTTGCAGGTGCGCTCGCCGGGCTCGTCGTGCTCGCCGGGTTGGCTGCGGCGATCATCGCCTATGGCGCCTATCGCCACTATGCTGCCGATCTTCCCGATATCGCCGGGCTCAAGAATTATCAGCCGCCGGTAATGAGCCGGGTGTTCGCGACCGATGGCTCGCTGATGGCCGAGCTTGCCGAGGAGCGGCGCATCTATACGCCCTATGCCGCCATTCCCGATATCGTCAAACAGGCCTTCATCGCCGCCGAGGATCAGAATTTCTGGACCCATCGCGGCGTCGATCCGCTCGCCATCCTGCGCGCCGCCGTCACCGATCTTGGGCATCTCCACGAGGGACGGCGGCCGATCGGCGCCTCCACCATTACGCAGCAGCTCGCAAAAAACATGCTGCTCGGCAACGAGCCGACCCTCGGGCGCAAGATCCGCGAGGCGATTCTGGCCCTTCGCATCGACCAGAGCCTCTCCAAACAGAGGGTTCTGGAGCTTTACCTCAACGAGATCTATCTCGGCCAGCAATCCTATGGCGTCGCCGCGGCGGCCGAGGCCTATTTCAACAAGCCACTCGATGAACTCAGCCTCGCCGAAGCGGCGATGCTCGCCGCGTTGCCGAAGGCGCCGAACAATTACAATCCTTTCCGCTTTCCCGAGGCGGCGCGCGCGCGGCGCGACTGGGTGCTTTCGCGCATGGCCGAAACCCACGCCGTGACCTTCGCCGAGGCGCATGCCGCCCAGGCCGAGCCGCTGGTGCCGCACGGCTATCGCCGCCCCGATGTCACGCCCGGCGGGGAATATTTCGCCGACGAGGTCAAGCGCGAATTAATCGCCCGTTTCGGCGCCGATGACACGAGCCAGGGCGGGTTGATGGTGCGCGCGAGCCTCGATCCGGGTCTGCAGCAGGCGGCTGAGACGGCGCTCCGCGCCGGGTTGATGGCCTATGACCGCGCCCATGGCGGCTGGCGCGGCGCCGTCGCCCATCTCCCGGTCGCCCCCGCCGCACTGCGCGCCGATTGGGCCGGCAAGCTTGCCGCCGTTACCGCCCCGCCCGGCATGCTGCCCTCGTGGCGGCTTGCGATCGTGATCGAGGAGACCGATGGCGCGGCCCGGCTCGGCTGGCTGGAGCCGCTGGCCGATGCACCGCCGGTGCCGCGCACGGGAATGCTCTCCCTCGCCGATTGCGCCTGGGCGCGGCCGAAAATCGCCAACGCGCCGGCCGGAACCCTCGGCCCGGCGCCGCGGCGGCTTCGTGATCTCTTCGCCGTCGGCGATGTCGTGATGGTCGAGCCGGGTGCGCCCGAGACCGCCAAGGGCCGCAAACCGACAGAGCAGGGCAAGGAGGCAGCACTTGCGCGGCTGCAGCTTCGCCAGATTCCCGAGGTCGAGGGCTCGCTCGTCTCGCTCGATCCGCGCACCGGCCGCGTCCTCGCCCTGGTCGGCGGCTGGAGCCACGCGATCAGTCAATTCGACCGCGCGACCCAGGCCAACCGCCAGCCCGGCAGCGCTTTCAAGCCCT
The DNA here is from genome assembly GCA_021819535.1 of Pseudomonadota bacterium. Classification (GTDB taxonomy): domain Bacteria; phylum Pseudomonadota; class Alphaproteobacteria; order Acetobacterales; family Acetobacteraceae; genus Acidibrevibacterium. The sequence goes on from JAKAQU010000006.1 coordinate 1,743, forward strand.
TCGTCTATCTCGCGGCGATGGAACAGGGCATCTCACCGAGCCAGCGTTTTCTCGATGCCCCCTTCGTCGTCGATCTCGGCGAGAAGGGAAAATGGCGGCCGAATAATTTCGAGATGGATTTCAACGGCCCGATGCCGTTGCACGAAGCGCTGCAGCATTCGCGCAATCTGGTGACGCTCAGGGTCGCCAATCAGATCGGCATGGAGGCGGTGGCGCAAACCGCGATCGCTTTTCACATCGTCGATGACATGCCGCGCGTATTGCCGGCGGCGATCGGCGCGATCGAGACCACTTCACTCCGCCTCGCCGGCGCCTATGCCTCGCTCGACGAGGGCGGGCGCGAAGTGGTGCCGAGCCTGATCGACAGTGTCCAGGATCGCGACGGCCATGTTCTCTGGCGCACCCCTGGGCTCGGCTGTGAAAGCTGTGCCGCCGATCCCAGCCAATCGCCCCTCCTCGACGATCAGCGCCCGGCCCTCGCCGACCCGGAAAGCGTGTTTCAGGTCGTCACCATGATGGAGGACGTGGTCCAGCGCGGCACCGGGACGCGGGCCGGCGCCGGCCTCAACCGCCCGATCGCCGGCAAGACCGGAACGACGCAGGATTACGACGACGCCTGGTTCGCGGGCTTCACCCCCGATCTCGTCACCATCGTCTGGGTCGGGTTCGACCAGCCGGCCGATCTCGGCCGCAACCAGACCGGCGGCGAATTGGCGGCGCCGATCTGGCATGATTTCATGGCGGTGGCGCTCAAGGACCACCCGGTGCTGCCGTTCGCCGCCCCCCCCGGCGTGGCCCTCGCTTCCTGGAGCGATCAGGTCCAGACCATGACCGACGCCTTCAAGGACGGGCAGGAACCCGGCGCCTCGCTCCCGATCGCGAACCTGCCGAGCGCCGGCGCGCCGCCGGCACCGGCCGCGACACCGCCCGACAATGTCGCGGCAAGCGGCGGCCAGACCAGTGCCCCGGACGGCAATGGCGCGACACCGCCGAGCCCGGCACCCGGCGCCAGCGCCGCCGCCCAGCCGCGTCCGCCCGCCAGCGATTCCGACAAAGCGGTGGGGGGGTTGTATTGACCGGGGCTTTGGGTGGGGAAGGATTAGTTTGAAATAAGGCCAGAGGCTCCGCCTCTGGACTCCGCTGGGGGCAGCGCCCCCAGACCCGCACTCATGTGGGCGGATGAACCGGTCGTTGAACGCGCCTCTCGGCGGGCGATGCCGAGGACGAAAAGCCCCATGGCGAGGAGCGCGAGCGAGGCCGGCTCCGGCACGTTCTCCGAACCGGTTGATGTCGCCGGCAAAAATTGCAGCAAAGCCTCGCTGAAAATCGTCTGGCCGGGATCCATCCCGGGTGTTGCCGTCAATTGATCGAAATAGAAATTGGAGACGAAGGCGCCGGCCGGGTTGAACGCGAACGGGCTTGCGCCGGGCGCCGGCGCGAGGATGTTCAACGCGCCGAGATGGGAAAAATCGAGAAAATAGGATTGCCCGGCAGCCAAGGCGATCGGTGCGGCAAAACTCCCGCTCACCCAGACGCCGGGGCTTCTGTTGGTCGCGAGCGAAAAAGCGCCGAGCAATTGGCCGCCGAGGGAGGGAAGCCCGCTATAGAGCCCGACCGTGACATCGCGGCTCGCCCCCCCGAAAGCGGCGAAGCTGGTGGCGATTCCGGCGAGATCGAAGCTCGCGTTCGGCGTATAAAACCACCCGGCATCAGACGGCCCCCAGAGAAAATTCTGATCGGCCGTCATCCCGGCATTGAAACTCAAGACCGGTGCCGCGCGCGCGGGGGCAACCCCTAGCCCGATGATCAGGAAAAGGGCAAGAAAGATGGGGCGGCGCGAGGCGAAGCGCCGGAAAGCGCTCAGGGTTACGCAACCAGAAGCCGATTCGATATTCATGGCCTTATTTTAATGGTTGTGAAATAATAAAATAGCAAGGGTTTAGGTTGCATAATTTCGTTATGGAAACACTACGGCGCATGGGGGACGCCGCGATGCCGGCGGGCGGCGCGGCACGCGGCCCTTTGCGCGCGCATCTTGCGCCGGTCGCCGATATCGCGGCGCTTGGGGCCGAATGGCGAGCTTTCGAGGGCGGGGCGAGGGCATCGTTTTTTCAGAGCTGGACCTGGACCGGCTGCCTCGCTGGCGAGCGTTTTTCCGACCCGTTCCTGCTCCGCGTCTCGGACGCCGGCCACGATGTGGCGCTCGGCCTCTTCAACCGCCGCCGCTCTTGGGGCGGGCGGCGTTTCTGGCTCGCGGAAGGCGGCGATCCGGTAGGCGACGCCGTTTTCATCGAGGATAACGGCCTCCTTCTCGCCGAGAGCGCTGTATTCCAGGCGCGAGAGGTGATCGCGGCCGGTCTTGCCGCTTTCGGCCGCAAAAACCTGACCCTGAGCGGGGTGGATGAAGCCTATCGCCTGGCCGCGGGAGAGCGCTTTCGTCTCGCCGCAACCCGGGAAGCGCCCTTCGTCGATCTCGCCCGGGCGCGCTCGGTTGCCGGCGGGTTTCTCGCCGGGCGCAGCGCCAATACCCGCTATCAATTGCGCCGCTCGCAGCGGAGCTATGCCGAGCGCGGCGCATTGACGCTCGAACGCGCCGCCGATGTCGGCGAGGCACACGGCTTTCTCGACGCGCTCGCCCGTCTGCACCAGCAGAGTTGGACCGCGCGCGGCAGGCCGGGGGCTTTCGCCAATCCGTTTTTTCTCCGCTTTCATCGCGAATTGATCGCGCGCGGTCATCCGCGCGGCGAAATCGATCTCCTCCGCGTCTCGGCCGGGGGCAAGGCCTTCGCTTATCTCTATAATTTTCTCTGGCGCGGCGAGGTTGCCTCCTATCAGAGCGGTTTTGACTTCGCGTCCGCCCTGCCACACGAAAAACCCGGCCTCACCGCGCATCACCTGGCCATCGAACATTACGCCGCGCAAGGTTGGAGAAAATATGATTTTCTTGCCGGCGCATCGCGCTACAAGATCAGTCTCGCCGATGGAACGCGAGCCATGTATTGGCTGACATCGGGCGGGATGTCTTGGTTGGCGTGGCGGCGATGCTGGCGATGCTGGCGTTGGCCCCGTCGGGAAACTTGACAGGCGCCGATTTCGTATCGAGATAGAAATGTTAATGAATTGAAAGTCCGGCCAATTTTATGTTGGCATGGAATTCGCTTAAACTTTGTTCTCCGATGATGGCCGGTGATTCTGGCAGGAGGGTATCGGAATGGCTCATGTGAGCGCGGCGAAAGCCGCTCTGGTCGCCGCCGCCATCTCTTTGGCGCTGGCGCGGCCGGCATGGGCGACGCTGACCCTCGGCTTTAGCGAAACCGATGTCGGTGGCGGAACCGCCTCCGCAACCCTCACCGTGGGTAATGGCCTGATCGCGACCGCGAACCCGGGCGTTTACGCGTTTTCCTTCACCGGCATCGATTTCGATCTCGCCGGCACGCTCGCGACCGAAACCGGCGCGATCGGCCCGGCGACGGCGCTGCCGGGATTCGCGCTGACGACGTCGTCGGCGGACGGATTTTTTCTGACCCTGGGCCAGGGCAGCCTCGTCATCACCATCACCGATACCGGGCTTTCCCTGCCGAGCGGCGCAAGCCCGGTATTCGGCGCGGTGTCCGGCAACAATGGCGGCGGGATCGACGCGATTTCCGCCGCCTTCGCGACCAGCACGAATAATGGCGCGAGCTACAGCCCGGTCGATGGCGGTCTCGATATCTCGCCCGTTCCCGCAAGTTTCAGCGGCGGTGTTTCGGGCACCGTGGCCGGCGCCGATGCGCTCGCGGCAAGCGTCAACATTTCCAGCACCACGATGTTCGCCGCCACCGGCGCGCTCAGCGTCTCGGAGATCAATCCGGTGCCCGAGCCGGCCGCGCTTTTTCTTCTCGCGAGCGGCCTCGCCGGCCTCGCCTTCGCCCGCCATCGGCGTCGTGCGGGCTGAACGCGCCCGCCGCGGCCGCGCCTGGCCGGGATCTGCGGTGTCATTGTCGGAAAACTGAACACATCTTCGCCGGAGGCCGCGCCGGAGCCCCGTTTTTCACGCCTAACCTGGGGAGGGAGGTGTCGGAAAATTGAACACTTTCCCGGCGGCGGCGGCGGTATATTTGTAAGTATTTGATTTAATTAATATTTCAAGTTTGGCATGGTTTCTGCTTATGGAGAAAGGCGTTAAGACGGCCTTAATCTCTGTCAAAGGATCGCATCGTATGAAAACCAAGCTACTCACCACCGCCGCCGCCGTCGGCTTTGCCGCCGTGGCGCTGGCGATCGCTCCGGGAGCCGCGCAGGCGACGCCTATCCCCTTCGCTGGCGACGCGACCGTGGCCCTGACCGCCTCCTGGACGGGGAATCTCGGTGCCGGCACGGCCATCGGCAATACCGCTGTCACCTATAGCGGGGGCACACCTGATTTTTCACCGGGTAACGTCACCGGAACCATGACCGACTTCAGTTACACGGCGAGCGTTGGCCAGTCCGTCTCGTGGACCTTGACCGGCGCCGGCGGTGGCGATGGTACGTTCAGCGGCACGGTGCAGGGTGTGATTCCCGAGACTTTCAGCGCGACGTCTTCCGGCCTCATCGTCTATGTTCTCGGAACCTTCACGCCCACGGGGACTTTCTCCGGTGTCTACAGCGCAGACCCGATGAGCGAGACCTTTGCATACACGCAGAGCAACGCGCAGCAATCCGGCAGCGCCACTCTGGCTGATCCCCCGACCCCGAACGTGGTTCCCGAGCCGGCGTCACTCGCGCTCCTCGGCTCCGGTCTGGTTGGCCTCGGCCTCGCCCGCCGGCGCAAGAAGGCTTCCGCGTCGTAAAACTGAACACAGGAACCTCCGGGGGCGCCAGCTACGTTCCCCGGGGGTGGTTTCGGGAAAATCCCGATATCTCAGCCAAAGCGATCCGGAAAACCCGACGGGTCTCCCCGTCGGGTTTTCTTTGTGCGTGGCTCCGAGGCGGTGATCGGCCGGAAATCCGGCAGGTGATATCGCACCCGATAGACGCCGAAATGCCAACGCCCATTGGTGGGCGTTGGCATCGGGGGGTTACACCTTTCGCTCGCAACGGCGCCGGGAAGGGAGAGCGCCGGGGTGAGCGCGGGGCAATCTCAGGCCGAGGTTTTCACGAATTTATCGGCCGCCAGCGTGACGCGGGCGAGCAGCGGCGCCGTCGCCTGCTCGGCGAGCTTGAAGGAGGCGTCGGTGAGGCGCCCGGCCTCGGCCACCGTCTTCTCGAAAGTGGTGCGGGCGAGGTTGGAATGCAGATCGACCGCGTCCTTGAGCGACTTGACCCCGCTCAGCGCCTTGAACAGCCCGACCGTCTCCTCGAACTGCGCCTGCGCCGTGGCGGCGAATTGCTTCGAAAGATCCTGCACGCCGGCGGCCCAGATCTGGCTCGACTTCACCAGCGCCTCGACATTGCCCTGACCGAAGGACACGAAATCCTCGGTCGCCTTCATCGCCTTGTCCATTTGTTCCTTCATGGGAAACTCCATCGTTGTTTTGCCCTGCTTCGTCGGAGCAGCCGGGACCACTGCTTGCGTCGGTGTGGCGTCGGGCTCACCATGAGCCTCACTCGCGGCACCTCGCGCGGCCGATGCGACCGCGACTGCTTTCTGTTTCATCGCCACGTTGCATCTCCATTGACGTCTGCGGCAGGCACGCGAGCCGAAGCCTCCGCCCCGACGCCGGCTCGGCATGGCTTTGACAAGCCCTTCGGCTTGCTTCTGCGCGCCGCTCTCGCCGGCTTTGCTGCACTGCAACAAGGCCGATATAAATCGGGTGATAGGCAAGGTCAAGGGAAAATGGTGCGGCGCAATAAAAATATCTTCATCGCGGCGCGCCCGGGTTTTTGCCGCCGGTGATCGCGGCGATTTTTTGCCGGGCTTGAAAATCGTTCGTTAACCCCTTCAAACGCAGAATGATTTCTGCCGATTTGGCCTGGACATGGCGCTGCCGCGGCCGCTACATTCGGGGCACCGCGCGAAGATATGACGATAGGGAAGACGAGGATGGCGGTTTTGTGCAACCAGCGCGCCGCGGCGCTGCACCGGAATCGGGGCGAGGGGCGCCGGTCGTGGCTGCGTGGGGTCGTCGTCGCGGCCATTCTTGCCTTGATGGCGCTCTCCCTTCTCCCCGCCGCCGCGCAAGCCCAGATCGGCTCCGACCGCTATGGCGCGATCGTCATCGATGCCGCCTCCGGCCGCGTGCTGTTCGCCGCCAACCCCGATGCCACGCGCTATCCGGCGAGCCTCACCAAAATGATGACCCTCTATCTCACCTTCGAGGCGCTGCGCGACCGGCGGATCACGCTCGCCGAGCCCGTGCCGGTTTCGGCGCACGCCGCGGCGCAAGAGCCCTCCAAGCTCGATCTCCGCCCCGGCACGCGGCTGAGCGTGGAGCAGGCCATCCTGGCCCTCGTCACCAAATCCGCGAACGATGCCGCCGCCGCGCTCGGCGAAATGCTCGGCGGCTCGGAAGAGCGCTTCGCCCAGATGATGACGCTCCGCGCCCGCGCGCTCGGCATGGCGCATACCACGTTCCGCAACGCCTCCGGCCTCCCCGACCCCGGCCAGGTCACCACCGCGCGCGACCTCGCCATTCTCGCCCGCCACATCATCGCGGATTATCCTGAGCAATACCGTTATTTCAGCACGCCCGGTTTCGTCTTCCATGGCCGCATGATCCCCAATCATGACCACATGCTGACCAGCTACGAGGGGGCGGATGGGCTCAAGACCGGCTATACCGAGGCCGCCGGCCATAATCTCGTCACCAGCGCGGTGCGCGGCAATGCGCGGCTGATCGGCGTCGTGCTCGGCGCCGCCTCCAATCCCGAGCGCGATCAGCACATGGCGGCGATTCTCGATCAGGGTTTCGCGAGCCTCGGCATCCCGGGGAGCGGCATCGTGCTTGCCCGCGCTGGCGCAATGAAGTCGGGCGCGCCGAAATGGGGCGGGCTGATCGCCTCCGCGCACGCCGCGACCCTGCCGGCCTCGTTCCGCAATCATCCCCATGGCGCGCAGCCGTCGGCGCGGCTCGCGACGGCCGCGCGCTGGCACAAAAAACATGCGCGCCTCGTGCATGAAGCCTCCGCCCATCTCGCGCCGCATCACAAACCGGCGTCGCACGCGGCCCACGCCGCGGTGCCGGCCGCGGGCCATCCCGGCGCGCAAAAGCGGCCGCTGCCACAACCGCCGACCCTGACCTGATTTCATTTTTCCCAACGCTTGGGCCTTGCGCCCTTTCGCTGGGTTGCGCATCTTCCGTCTCGGACCATGCGGGTCCGGGGTGATCGCCCCATACGGTGATCGCTCATACAAGGCACGGCGCAGGCAAGGGGTAAGAGACGATGGACGGCGGAGCCGACGCGCGGCGCGTTACCATCTATCAGGAGAGCGATTTCGCCGGCTTGCGCGCGGCCGGCCGTCTCGCCGCCGAAACCCTCGACATGATCACCCCGCATGTCCGCCCCGGCGTCAGCACCGGCGAGATCGATGCGCTATGCCATGATTTCATCATCGCCCATGGCGCGGTGCCGGCGCCGCTCCATTACCGCGGCTTTCCGAAATCGATCTGCACCTCGATCAACCATGTCGTCTGCCACGGCATTCCCGGCGAGCGCCGCCTCGATGACGGCGACATCGTCAATATCGACGTGACCGTCATCCTCGATGGCTGGCACGGCGATTCGAGCCGCATGTATGTCGCCGGCACGGCCGCGACCCGCGCTCGCGTCCTGATGGATGTCACCCATGAGGCGCTGATGCGGGGCATCGCCGCGGTCAGGCCGGGGGCGACGCTCGGCGATGTCGGCCATGCCATTCAGAGCTTCGTCGAAGGCAAGCGCTTCAGCGTGGTGCGCGATTTCTGCGGCCACGGCATCGGCCGGCGCTTCCACGAGCCGCCCAACATCCTCCATTTCGGCCGCCGCGGCGAGGGTGTCACGCTCCGCCCCGGCATGGTGTTCACCATCGAGCCGATGGTGAATGCCGGGCGCGCCGAGGTCAAAATCCTCGATGACGGCTGGACCGCCGTGACCCGTGACCGCAGTCTCTCGGCCCAGTTCGAGCACATGCTCGGCGTGACCGAGGGGGGGTGCGAGATTTTCACCCTCTCTCCCGCCGGCTACGAAAAACCACCTTATCCCATCTCCGGCTGAGCGGGCGCCCGCTGGGGGGATAAGGTGTTGGGGGGATAAGGTGTTGGGGGAATAAGGTGTTGGGGGAATAAGGCTATTCGACGAAGGCCTGGGTGCGCACCAGCCGCGCATAAAGCCCGTCCTCGGCGAGCAGCGCGCGGTGCCCGCCCTGCTCGGCGGCGCGGCCGCGCTCCAAGACCACCACGAGATCGGCATCGCGCACCGTCGAGAGGCGATGGGCGACGATGATCGTCGTGCGCCCGGCGCGGAGCCGGGTCAGCGCCGCCTGCACCAGCGCCTCGCTCTCGGCGTCGAGCGCGCTGGTCGCCTCGTCGAGCAGCAGAATGCGCGGGTCGCGCAAAATCGCGCGCGCGAGGGCGACGCGCTGGCGCTGGCCGCCGGAGAGACGTTGCCCGCCGGGGCCGACGCGGGTTCTGAACCCCTCCGGCAGTGCCGCGATGAACTCACCCGCCGCTGCCGCCGCCGCCGCGCGCACGGCCTCATCACTCGCCCCGGGCCGGCCCATGCGGATATTGGCGGCGATGGTATCGTCGAACAGCAAGGCGTCCTGGCCGACATAGGCGATGGCGTCGCGGAGCGAGGCGAGCGTGACCTCGCGCACATCCGCGCCGTCGATCGAGACCGTGCCGGCGCCGACATCCATGAGACGCGGGATAAGGGCGAGCGCGGTCGATTTTCCCGCCCCCGACGGCCCGACCAGCGCCACCGTCCGCCCCGGCTCGGCGGTGAAGGAGAGGCCGGAGAGGCCGGCGCGGCCATCGGGATAGGCGAACCAGACATCCTCGAACGCGATCCGCCCCTGTCCTGCGGGCAGCGCCGCGGCCCCCGGCCGGTCGGTCACCGAGGGCGGCTCGTCGATGACGGCGAAAACCCGGACGAGCCCCGCGAGCCCCTCCTGCAGGGCCGCATTCATCGTCCCCAACGCGCGGAGCGGGCGCGAGGCGATGAGAAGGGCGGCGATGAAGCCGGTGAAATTGCCGACGCTCGCCCCGCCCATCGCGGCGCGGAAGCCGGCGAATCCGATCACCGCCGCGACCGCGACCCCGCCCAGCACTTCTAAGACCGGATCGATTTTCGAGCGCGCCCGCGCCATGCCGTAAAGCGCCTGAAAGAGCCGGGCAAACGCGCTCTCGGCGCGCGCGATTTCGGTCTCTTCGAGGCGATAGGCGCGTACCGTGCGCGCCTGGGCGAAGCTTTCGTTGAGCAGCGCCGCCGCCTCGCCCATGCGCTCCTGCATGCCGCCCGAGGCGCGCCGTACCCGCCGCCCGACCCGGTCGATGGGCAGTGCCGCAAGCGGATAGAGGGCGGCGGCGATCACGCTCAGCACCCAGTCGAGATAGAGCATCGAGCCGACCAGCCCGACCACCGTCAGCACATCGGCGATGCCGTTCACCGCCCGCGTCATCGCCTCGCGAATGACCGTCGCATCGGTGGTGAAGCGGGCCGCGAGCTGCGCCGGGGCCTCGCGCTCCAGCCGCGCGAGATCGGCGCCGACGAGGTGGCGGAACATCCGCCCCTGCAGCCCCTGGATCGCCCGCAGCACCGCTTTCTGCACCGAGACGTTCTGAAAATACTGCGCCAGCGCCTTGAGCGAGGTGACGGCGAGCACGAGCGCTGGCACCTGATAGAGAATGCGCGCGTCTTTCGCGGCGAACAGCGAAAAAGCGTGCTCGATCACCACCGGATAGAGCGCGGTTGCCCCCGACATCACGGTGGTGGTGACGATGATGAGAACGATGCGCCCGGCCTGGCGCCTGATCTCCTCGCGCCAGAGCCGGCGGAGGAGGGGGATGGTGCCAGTCATGGTGCCAGTCATGGTGTGGCCTGCTCCGCGATCAGATCGGCGAGATGCGCCCGGCAGATCTCGGCATCGTCGCGGCAGCCGCGGGCGAGCCAGAAGGCCCGGGTCTCGGCGAGCAAGCTTCCAACACGCGGCCCCGGCGCGACGCCGAGTGCCACGACATCGCGCCCGGAGAGCGGAAATGCGGGCGCCGCCATGGTGCGAAGACGGGCGGCGAGTTCGGTCTCCCCGGCGATGAGGGCGCGGCCGGCGAGGATGTCGGCGGGTGTTTCGGCGAGTGCCTCGGCGAGCCGCGCGGGGTCGGGCGGCGGCCGCCGGAAAGCGGCAAGGCGCGTGCGCTCGGCCTTCGACAGGCGGAGCCGCTCGGCGAGAGCGTCGCCATCGCCGCGGAGAATGGCGGCAAGCCTGAGGATCGGGTCAGGCGGCACCGGCAGTCGCGCCCCGGCATCGGCTCCTTCGGGCAGCACCGCGTCCAACACGCCGAGTTCGGCCATCAGCGCGAGAGCGGGCGCGGGGTCGGGGGCCGTGAGGAGACGCTTGAGTTCGGCCCAGATCCGTTCCGGCGATAGCCGGGCGAGACCCGGAATCGCCGCCCGCAGGGCCGCCTTGGTGGCCGCATCCGGCGGCACGTGGCCATAGCGCGCCTGAAAGCGGAAAAAGCGGAGCAGGCGGAGATAATCCTCGGCGAGGCGGCGCCCGGGATCGCCGACGAAGCGGACGCGCCCGGCGGCCAGATCGTCGCGTCCGCCGCAATAGTCGTAAACGGCGCCGTCCGGCGTCAGCGAAAGCGCGTTGATGGTGAAATCGCGCCGCGCCGCGTCTTCCTCCCAGGCATCGGTGAAGGCGACCCGGGCATGGCGGCCATCGGTTGCGATGTCGCGCCGGAGGGTGGTGATCTCGACCAGGCGAGTGCCGGCGAGCGTGCTCACCGTGCCGTGGGCAAGCCCGGTCGGGATGGCGCGGAGACCGGCCCGCCTCAGTGCTGCGATCACGGCATCGGGCGGCATCGCGACCGCGAGGTCGATGTCGCCGATCGCGATCCCGAGCATGGCATCGCGCACCGCGCCCCCCACCACGCGCGCACCCGAAAGCGCGGCCAAGACCCGCGCGAGTTCGGGCTCGGCGAGGAAAGCGGGCGGTGGCAGGAGGCGGAAAGGGGCGTTCATACTCCGGTTTCGCCGCGAAGGGCTGCGGCGAGTTGCACCAGAATGGCTGCCGTCGCACCCCAGATGTGATGGTCCGGGTGGGGGAATATCCAGTATTCGCGCATTTTGCCACGCCAGAACGCGCGTTCGCGCCGCGGCGCTGCCGGGTCGAGCACGGTTGCGAGCGGGAGGGTGAAAATCGCCGCAACCTCCGCCGGCGCCGGGTGGAGGGCGAGCCTGGGCGGCGTTAGGCCGAGGACCGGGGTGATGCAAAATCCGGTGCCGGTGAGATGATCGCAAAGCCGGCCCGCGAGTTCGACCCGCGCGGGATCGAGGCCGATCTCTTCCGCCGCCTCGCGGAGAGCCGCCGCCTCGGGAGAGGCATCCTCGGGGTCGATGCGCCCGCCGGGAAAACTCACCTGCCCGGCATGGCGGGCAAGCGTCTCGGTGCGCTTGGTCAGCAAGACGGCCGGCTCGTCGGACATCACCAGCGGCACCAGGACGGCGGCCGGGATCGGCTGGCCGGCATGGAGCGCCGGCAATTCCTCGCGCGCCTCGCCGCCGCGGAGCGAAAGCGCGGCCAGGCGCGCGCGCAGATCCTTCTCGGTCACGCTTTCGTGGCCCCGGTCAGGCGTCGTCGGCGGCGGCGCTGGCATCGCCGAGCGAGAAAAACCGCCCGCCGCTCCACACCCCGCATTCGCGCCGCCCGAGCACGACATGCGGCTCCGCGAGTGCCGCGAGTTCATAATAGACGGCGCGCGAAATACGGGCCTCGATCGGATAGCGGCCCTTGCCGTCGCGGAGCTTGATATAGGGGGTAGGGGCGCAGGTGATCAGGTCGTAGGCGATGCGGATCGGATGATCCGGCCCGGCGGTGACGATCTGATCGATATTGGTGCGAAAGGACAGCTTCTGTCCGCGCTCGGCGCCGCGCCAGTCGAGTTCGACGGCGACGAAAGGCGCGTCTTCCACCTCGATGCGGCCGCGTTCGGCCGGGGTTTCGAGCCAGAAACTCCCGTCCGCCTCGCGCTTGAGAACGGAGGCGAAGAGGCAGACCATCTCCTTCCGCCCGATCGGACTGCCGCGATAGAGCCAGATGCCATCACGGCGGATGAGAAAGGGGAGATCGCCGCATTCGACCGGCGTTCTTGGCCCGCGCCGCGTCTCCTGCGCCGTTGGCGTCAGCGGTATCAAGGCCGCACGCGCCGCCGCCTCACTCATCCCCGCAATTCCCGTGTCTCCGAATTCCCCGGCCCCGTTCACCGCCATTGCCATCGCCTTTTCGTTCGCTTCCCGCCCGCCGCACGCGCGCCTCAAGCGACTGCTACGTCGATGGGGCTCGCCATGGCCAACCCGCACCCCACATATAGGAGTGCTTGCCGGGGCGAGGAAAGAGCGCGCATAGAGATTTCATCGCGCCGCGCAGATTACGGCATGGCGGGGCGAGGAAGGGCGGCATGATCGGCGGCAGCGAGGCGATGGCGGCAAGCGAGACGGATACGGGTGCGGCAATGTCTGCGACGCTCGCTGAGATCGAAGCGCTGGCGCCGCGTCTTGCGGCCCTCCGCGCCGAGATCGGCCGCGCCATTTTCGGCCAGAACGCGGTGATCGAGGAGACGCTGATCACTCTCCTCGCCGGGGGCCATGTTCTTCTCGTCGGCGTCCCCGGTCTCGGCAAGACGCTGCTCGTCGAGACGCTGGCGCAGGTGCTCGGCCTGGCCGCGCGGCGGGTGCAGTTCACGCCCGATCTCATGCCGGCCGATATTCTCGGCAGCGAGGTTCTGGACGAAGGCGCGGATGGGCGGCGGCGCTTTCGCTTTCTGCCCGGCCCGGTCTTCTGCCAGATCCTGATGGCCGATGAGATCAACCGCGCGAGCCCGCGCACGCAATCGGCGCTTTTGCAGGCGATGCAGGAGGGGAAGGTTGCGATCGGCGGGATCGAGCATCCGCTGCCGCGCCCGTTTCATGTGCTCGCGACCCAGAACCCGATCGAGCAGGAGGGCACCTATCCGCTGCCCGAGGCGCAGCTCGATCGGTTTTTGATGGAAATCGACATTGGCTATCCTGATCTCGAAGACGAGCGCGCGATGCTGCTCGCGACCACGTCCGATCGCCATCTCGCACTTCATGCGGTGATCGATGGTGAGGCGCTGCGCTCGGCACAGCGTCTGGTGCGGCGTCTGCCGGTCGGCGAAAGCGTGGTTGCGGCCATTCTTGCGCTCGTGCGCGGCGCCCGCCCGGAAACCGCGGCCGAGCCCGGCCTTGCCGATCGCATCGCCTGGGGGCCGGGGCCGCGCGCGGCACAGGCCCTGATGCTCGCGGTGCGCGCCCGCGCCCTGCTCGACGGGCGGATCGCGCCCAGCCTCGATGATGTCGTGGCGCTGGCCGCCCCGGTCCTGCGCCATCGCATGGCGCTCACCTTCGCCGCCCGCGCCGAAGGGGTGACACTCGCGGGTGTGATCGGCCAATTGGTGGAACGCCTGGGATGAGGGGGGAGGCGCGCCGGGCGGAAGCGCTCGCGGCGCGGCTGCCGCCCCTCCTCCTTGCCGCCGAGCGGGTCGCAGCGACCGTTGCCGCCGGGCTTCACGGCCGCCGGCGGGTCGGCGAGGGCGATAGTTTCTGGCAATTCCGCCCCTTTGCCACCGGCGATGCCACTTCGCGCATCGATTGGCGGCAATCGGCGAAATCGCACCGCACGTTCGTGCGCGAAACCGAGTGGGAGGCGGCGCAGACCTGCTATCTCTGGCGCGACGGCTCGGCCTCGATGCGCTGGCATTCGGCACTCGCCACGGTCGAGAAAACGGCGCGGGCGGAGCTTTTGCTGCTGGCGCTCGCGGCCCTCTTGCTGCGTGGTGGCGAGCGCGTGCGTCTGATTGACGCGGCAACGCCATTTTCCTCCGGCACCGCGGCTCTCGCCGGCCTTGCCGAGGCACTCGCCCGCCCGCCGGTGGCGACCGGCCTGCCGCTCGCCGCCGATGTGCCGCGTTTTGCCGCGATCGTGCTGGTGAGCGATTTTTGGCTGCCGCTCGATCAGATCCAGCGCCTGCTCGCGCGCTTCGCGGCCCTTCCGGCGCGCGGGGTTCTGGTCCAGATCCTCGACCCGGCCGAGCGCGACCTCCCCTATGACGGGCGGGTGCGGTTTCTCGGCCTCGAAGGCGAGGGGGAGACGGTGATCCCGCGTGTCGAGGGGGTGCGCGCGGCCTATCGGTCGCGGCTTGCCGCTCATAACGCTGCGGTCGCCGATTGCGCGCGCAAGGCGGGTTTCGGCTTCGTGAGCCACACGACGGACCAGCCGCCCGAGACCGCTTTGCTCAGCCTTTATATGGCATTGGCGGCATGAGTTTCGAAACACCCTCGCTTCTCCTCGCCTTCGCGCTCTTGCCGGTGCTGTGGTGGCTGCTCCGCGTCACCCCGCCGGCGCCGAGGCGGCAGGCTTTCCCGGCCCTTCGCCTGCTGCTCGGCCTCGATCCGGTGGAAGAGAATGCGGCGCGCACCCCGCTCTGGCTGCTCGCGCTTCGCCTGCTCGCCGCCGGCCTCGTCATTCTCGGCCTGGCCGGGCCGACCAGGGGAGGGGGGGGCGCTTTGCCCGGCAGCGGGCCGCTCCTTCTGGTGATCGATAATTCCTGGGCCGCTTCTTTCGATTGGGCGGCGCGGATCATGGCGGCGGAGTGGGTTATCGACCGCGCCGAGCGTGCCGGCCGCCCGGTCGCACTCCTCGCGACGGCGCCCCGCCCCGATGGCACCCCGCCGCGGCTTTCGCCACCGCTGCCAGCGCCCGAGGCGCGATCACGGCTCGCCGCGATCATGCCCGCGCCATGGCCGCCCGATCGCCGCGCGACCGCCGCGGCCCTCAGTGCGGCACCGGGGCCGGGACACGGCGCCGTCTATCTTCCAGATGGCGTTGCGAGCGCCGACGATGCCCTGTTCGCGCGCGCCATCACGCGCGCGGGCCCGCTTTTGGTGCTGGAAAGCCCTGGCCCGCCGCCCCGGCTCCTCCTTTCGCCGCGCAGCGAGGGCGAGGCCTTGATCGTCCGGCTCGCGGCCCTTCCCGCGGCAAAGCTCGCGCCACCCGCCGCCATTCTCGCCGAAACCGGGGATGGGCGGGCGCTCGCGCGGGTCGAGATCGCGCTTCGCCCGGGCGCGACCGAGGCGGAGCAGGCGCTTCGCCTGCCGGCCGAAATCCGCAATCAGATCGCCCGCCTGGTGCTCGCCGGGCCGGCCTCGGCGGCGGGCGTCGTGCTGCTCGATGAACGCTGGCGCCGCCGCCCGGTGGGATTGGCCACCGCCGATGCGACCACCGCCGAGGCGCCGCTGACCGGCGATCTCTATTATCTTCGCCGCGCCCTCGCGCCCTATGCCGAACTTCGCGCGGGCGACCTCGCCGATCTCTTGGCGCGACCGCTTTCGGTGCTCATGCTCGCCGACCGCCCGGTCGACGAGGCGGACGCGGCCGCGATCGCCCGCTTCGTCGATGGCGGCGGTGTCCTGGTTCGTTTCGCCGGCCCATTGCTCGCCGAACACCCCGATGCGTTTCTCCCGGTGCGGCTGATCGCCGGCGATCGCGCCATGGGCGGCACGATGTCCTGGGATAGACCCGCCCATCTCGCGGCTTTTCCGCCGCATTCTCCCTTCGCCGGCCTCACCGCCCCGGACGAGGTGACGATCGCCCGCCAGGTGCTGGCCGAGCCGACGGCGACGCTCGCCAATCAGACCTGGGCCGCGCTCGGCGATGGCACGCCGCTCGTCACCGCGGCCCCGCGCGGGGCGGGGTGGGTCGTTTTGTTCCACGTCACCGCCAATGCCGACTGGTCGAATTTGCCGCTCTCGGGTCTGTTCATCGACATGCTGCGGCGGATCGTGCGGCTTTCCGCCGGCATCGCCGCGGCACCCGACGCGACCCCGCTCGCACCCGCCGAGACGCTCGACGGGTTCGGCGTGCTCGGCCCGCCGCCGCCGGCCGCGCGGCCGCTCGCCAGCGCCGCCTTCGCTTCGACCCCCGCCTCGCCCGCTTTTCCGCCCGGTCTTTATGGCCCGGAAAATGCCCGGGTTGCGCGCAATCTCGCAACCGGTCTGCCGCCGCTCGCGCCGGCCCCGGCCATCACCCCGGCGGCCACCGCGGCCTATGGCGCGCTCGGACGGCCCTTTGCCTATGGCCCTCGCCTCCTCGCCGTGGCTGCCCTGCTGTTGGCGCTCGATCTTCTCGCCTCATTGCTGTTGCGCGGCATCGTGCGGGCGGGTTTGGCCGCGATCGTCATCCTCTGCGCGCTGCCGCTCGCCGCGCGGGCGGAGATGCCGGCGACACCCAACCCCGCGCTGGAGACGCGGCTCGCCTATGTCGTCACCGGCGATGACGCCGTCGATCGCGTCTCGAAAAACGGGCTCGCCGGGCTTTCCGACTACGTCAACGAACACACCGCCGCCAGCCTCGCCGCGCCCGCCGCGGTGACGCCGGGAGCCGATGATCTCAGCTTCTATCCGCTGCTCTACTGGCCGATCGCCGCTTCCGCCCCGGCGCCGCCGGCGGGCGAGGTCGCGGCCCTCAACGATTATATGAGCCATGGTGGCATCATCCTGATCGATACCCGCGATGCCGATGCCGGCGCCGATTTCAACCCCGGCGGTGCGGCGACGCTCGCGCGGCTCGGCAAGGCGCTCGCCATTCCGTCGCTTGCCCCGCTCACCGTCGATCACGTGCTGGCGCGCACCTTCTATCTCCTCCGCGATTTCCCCGGTCGCTATGACGGGGCCGCGGTCTGGGTGCAGCGTGATCAGGACCGCAGCAACGACAGCGTGAGCCCGGTCATCATCGGCGCCAATGACTGGGCGGCGGCCTGGGCCACCGATGCCGACGGCCATCACCCCTACGCCGTCATCCCCGGCGGCGACCGCCAGCGCCTGCTCGCCTATCGTTTCGGGGTCAATCTCGTGATGTATGCGCTGACCGGCAATTACAAGGGCGATCAGGTGCATGTGCCGGCCATTCTGGAGCGGCTCGGCCAATGAGCGCGACGGAAACGCTCGCTTCCCTTCGCTTCGCCCCCCTGGTGCCGCTCTGGCTGCTCGGCCTCCTCGCCCTCCTCGCGCTTGCCGCCCTCGCCCCGGCGCTCTGGCGGCGGGCGCGCGGGGCGGGCTGGCGGTTTGCCGCGTTCGCGGCACTGCTGCTCTGGCTCGCTGGGCCGCGTCTGGTGCAGGAGACGCGCCAGGGTCTGAGCGATATCGCGCTTCTGGTGGTCGATCAGAGTGGCTCGATGAAAATCGGCGCGCGTGCGGCGCTGGCCGAGGCGGCGCGGGCGCGGGTTGCGGAACTGGCCGGGAAATTTCCCGATCTCGAACTCCGCAGCGTCATCGTTCCCGATACCGGGCACGACGGCACGCAGCTTTTCGCCGCGGCGGGGCGGGCGCTCGCCGATATTCCCGAGAGCCGGCGGGCCGGCATCATCGCGATCACCGATGGCGAGGTGCACGACATTCCGGCCAAGCCGGATTGGGGGCCGGCGCCGCTCCAGGTGCTGATCCCGGCCAAGGGCGAGGAGACCGATCGCAGCCTCCGCGTCATCGAGGCGCCGGGCTACGGCATCGTCGGCCATGCGGTCGATCTCCGGGTCGAAATCGACGACCTCGGCGTTGCCAATCCGGCGCGCGAGGCGACACTGACGCTGCGGCGCGATGGCGATCCGCCGCGCCTCTTTGAGGCGCCGATCGGCCGCCCCTATGACATCGAAATCCCGATCACCCGCGCCGGCCCCTCGGTGATCGATCTTCAGGTCGCACCCCTGCGAGGTGCGGCAACCGCGCTCAACACCCGAGCTGTCGTTACCGTCAATGGCGTGCGTGACCGCTTGCGCGTCCTCCTGGTCTCTGGCGAGCCGCATCCGGGCGAGCGTACCTGGCGGCGGCTCCTGAAAGCCGATCCCGCGGTCGATCTCGTCCATTTCACCATCCTCCGCCCGCCCGAGAAGGACGACCTGACGCCGCTCAACGAACTCGCATTGATCGCATTTCCCGTGCGTGAGTTGTTCCAGGTCAAGATCAGCCAGTTCGATTTGATTATACTCGACCGCTTCCAGAGCCGCGGCATTCTTCCGATGATCTATCTCCGCAACATCGCCGATTACGTCCGTCGGGGCGGCGCGCTCCTGATGAGCGTCGGGCCGGAATTCGTCGGGCCCGGCAGCCTCGCCGCGACCCCGCTTGCCGATATCCTCCCGGCCGAGCCCGGCGAGGGCGATGCCGCGGTGAGCGAGGGCGCGTTTCGCCCGCTGGTGACCGCACTCGGCGAGCGCCATCCGGTGACCGCATCCCTTCCCGGCTGGCATGAGGGCGCGCAACCTTCCTGGGGGCCGTGGTATCGCCACATCGCGGTCAACGACGTGCATGGCCAGGAGGTGATGCGGACACCGGATGGGCAGCCGCTGCTGCTGCTCGATCACGTCGGCAAGGGGCGGGTCGCGTTACTGCTCTCGGATCAGATTTGGCTCTGGTCGCGCGGCCATCAGGGCGGGGGGCCGCAAGCGGAGTTACTGAAACGTGTCGCGCATTGGCTGATGAAGGAGCCGGAGTTAGAGGAAAACGCG
>JAKAQU010000277.1 GCA_021819535.1 Pseudomonadota bacterium
GGCGGGGGGTTTGCTGGAATCCGCTACGCTCCGTCTTGGGTTTTCTGCTATTAATCAATCGTTTACTTTTTCACGGCGGCGCCGGCCAGAGCATGAGCGGAATTTCGGGCCGGGGTTCATATTCTTGTTTTGTTCTTATCTATTCGTTTCTGATGAACATCAATGATGACCATCTATTCCGGCACCCCGGCGCGCGCCGCGCCGTCGCCGGGCGAGGGAGAGACGCGATGCCGCACCGATCGATCCTGAGTTTGCTGTTTGCCGTCATGGCCATGGCCCCCGGCCTGCCGGCGCGAAGCCAAAGCCCGGCCGCCCTGCCGATACCGCCCGGCCTCCGCACCCCGGAGAGTTGCGGCGCGGTCGGCGACGGCCACGCCGATGACCGCGCGGCGTTGCAGAAATGCCTCGACCTCGGCGGGGTCATCTATCTCGACAAGCGCTACAATGTCGCGTCCGGCGGCCTCCACCTTCCCCCCGGCACCCGCGTCGTCGGCCAATGGCGCCCCTTCGGCGGCTGGGGCAATAATTGGGGCGGGCCGTCGGCGATCATCCTCAACCCCGCCCATTCGATCACGCTTGAGACCAACACCGCGCTCTCCGGCGTGCTCGTGATCTCGCGCGGGGTCTTGCCGCTCTTGCCGGTGACGAATTTCCGCCAGACGATGGCGCTCGCCGCCTATCTCCACCAGGGCGCCGGCGTCATCGCGGCGACGATCACCCGCCGCGGCGCCGGCTGCACGACCGCGCCCGAGATGCGCGTGAGCGGTGGCGCCGGCGCCGGGTTCGCAGCCCGATTGACCATGAAAGACGGCGCGCTCGACGCCATCACCATCACCGATGACGGCGATCAATATCCCGCCAACCCGACGGTGAGCTTCACCGGCGGCGGCTGCACGACCGCGCCCGAAGCCACGGTCGGTGTGGCCGGCGGCGCTGGCACCGGCATCGTGCTCGCCCCGGGCGATGACATGTATCTCGAAAACGTCGACGTTCTCGGCTTCAATGTCGGCATTTCCGGCAATTACGCCGCGCGCGTGCAGGGCGCGAACGTGTTCGTCGACGCCGATCAGGGCATTCTCCTGCAGAACGCCTATTCCAATCCCGTCATCTATAACTGGCAGGCAGTGCCCGATCTCACCCCGCCCGGCCCCGAGAGCGTCACCAACCCGACGACGCCGATCACCGCCCTCGGCCCCGACGCCAGCGGGCAGACCGCGGTCGGTATGCGACCGGGCGCGATCGATTTCCGCGACGGCGATCCGGTCTGGATCGCCGGCGCCGAGGGGGTCGCGATCGCCCAGAAACCCTGGACCATCGTCCATCTCGATGCCGATGCCGGCACGTTCTCGCTCGCCGGCTCCGCGTTTTCCGGCGCCTGGCGGCCCGGCACCGGCTTGATCGTCACCAACGGGTTTCGCCGCCAGGGGCCGGGCTGGTGGCTCGCCCGTTCCACCGGCTTCGATCTCACCAGCCCGCAGGTCT
The DNA here is from genome assembly GCA_021819535.1 of Pseudomonadota bacterium. Lineage (GTDB taxonomy): Bacteria > Pseudomonadota > Alphaproteobacteria > Acetobacterales > Acetobacteraceae > Acidibrevibacterium. The sequence continues at coordinate 1,483 of JAKAQU010000277.1, forward strand.
TCGGCCACGACATCGGCTTTGAGGTCGCGCCCGGCGCGTCCTGGGTCAACGTCACCAATCTCGGCGTCGATAACGAGATGCGCACCCGCGATGCGACCACGAGCTGCATCCTCATCGATGGCGGCCAGTGGGTGACGTTTTCCAGCGGCTCGTGCTCCTCCCAAGGGGTCGCGGTGCGCCAGGTTTCCGTCGATCCGCAAGGCGGCACCAACACCGTCTCCGGCTTCATGCTGGCGAGCAACGACAATGCCCGCCCAGGCTCCCTGGTGACCGCACTCGCCGGCGCGCTCGCGATCGTCGGCGGGGCCGCGCAATATGGCGGCATCTATGTCGGGCCGAACATGGGCCATCTGATGCTCGCAACCGGCGGCTCGCACAGCACCATCAGCTATGCCAGCCCGCAGGCCCAGGCGGCGACGACGATCTCGCCGGCAAGCCAGTTCGAACGCGGCCAGCCGGTCGCGGAAAGCCGCGATGCCGCGGGCAATGTCGCCTTGCGGCTGGACGCGAGCCCGGCCGGCGGCGCGGTCTGGGCGTTGCAGAGCGATGCCGACCGCAACGCCGCCTTCGTCGATCAATCGGACAAAACGACGATCTGGTGGGCCAACCGCTTCGGCTTCAACCTGCCGGTGCCGCTCTATGGCACCTCGGCGATCCTGCCCGGCGGCATCGCGACCTCGCTGGTGCTCGACCATCGCGCCGATACCGAGCTTGCCTCCCCTGGCGATGCGCGTCTCGACGGCGCCCTCCTCGCCGCCGCCGTGGTGATCCGGAGCGGCGCCCAGCGCGGCCCCTTTACCGATACCACCGACAGCGCAACCAACCTCGCCGCCGCGGCGGGCAACGCCAAGCCCGGCCAGCGCTGGCGCACCCGCATCGTCAATGCCACCCGAGAGAGCGAAACCATCGCCCCCGGCGCCGGCGTCAGCCTGATCGGGGCGGCGAAGATTGCACCCGGCAAATGGCGGGATTTCGATTTCACCGTGAGCGCCACCGGCACCCTTCTGATGATGTCGGTGGGCGGCGGCATGAATTGAGGGCAAACGCCCTTAACCAGCGATTAGCCAATATCGCCTAGTTTTGCCGGACGGTGTTTATCACGGAGAAAAAACTAATGTCCTGGTGGCCCTTGGTGCGCCGCGGCACGTTCGAGAAGCAACACGCCAAAGCCGCTCGGTTCAAGGAATGGTTCGAATCCGCCATGGTCATGGTGGACAACGTCCCCGCCGGCGTGATCTGGAGCGATCCCGGGCGCGGCTTCGCCATCACCTATGCCAATGCCGCCGCCAAAACCCTGCTCGGCGAAGGGGCGGGCGGGATGCCGCCGCTCACCGAACAGCGTCTGCCGGCGCTGTTTTCGGCCCTCGCCGGCAAACTCGATGGCGGCCACGGCGCCCATGTGCAGACCAGGTTCGGCGCGCGCGTGCTGGATCTCGAAGCGGTCGCCATCCGCAACGAAAGCGGCGCCCATATCGGCACCATGGCGGTGTTCAGCGATATCACCCGCAAAAGCGAACTCGCCACCGATTTCGAGGCGAAAGTGACCTCGCTCGTGACAGAGGTTGCGAAAATGGCGGAGTCGCTCAAGGAAATCGCCGGGCGGATGAGTTCCTCCGCCGGCCAGACGGAGCGCCAGGCGGTGGAAGCCTCGCTCGCCGCCGGCGAAGCCAATAGCGGGATCACCGCCGTCACCGCCGCGGCCGAGCAATTATCCGCCTCCGTCGCCGAAATCAGCACCCGCATGGCGCGTTCGCTCACCATCAACCGCGCCGCGACCGAAACCGCGCAGCAGACCGATGCGACCGTCGCCCGCCTCGCCGAAGACGCGCGGCGCATCGGCGACATCGTCAGCATGATCACCGGCATCGCCGGGCAGACCAATCTTCTCGCGCTCAATGCGACGATCGAGGCGGCGCGGGCCGGCGAGGCCGGCAAGGGCTTCGCCGTCGTCGCCGGCGAAGTGAAATCGCTCGCCGTGCAGACGACACGGGCGACCGGGGATATCGGCGCCCAGATCGAGCGCGTGCAATCCGCGACCGGAGAAGCGGTCGGCGCGATCGGCGGCATCACCAAGGCGATCGAGGAGGTGAGCGAGATCGCCGCCGGCATCGCCGCCGCGGTCGAGCAGCAGGGGGCCGCTGCGAACGAAATCGCCCGGGCCGCGAGCCAGGTGATGAACAGCGCCCATCAGGTGACGCGGAACGTCTCCGATGTCACCGGCAATGCGCAAAACGTCGCCGCCGCCGCAACCGAACTGCTCGCCGCGGCGACCGAACTCAGCCGCGCCTCGACCCGGCTCAACGACGATTCCGGCCAGTTCCTGGAGATCATGCGCGCGGCGTGAGGGCTTCGGGCGCGGAGGCCCCTTTACACCTCGTCGATCCGCTCGACACCAGGGAGCAGCACCAGCGCCTGTGCGAGACGCGGGGTCACGTTGAAGCCGCCGGGCAGCGTGATTTCGACCTCCTGTTCGGTCTCAGAGAGGCGCGGCACCAGGCGCACACGCCCCTTGCCGCCGCGCTCGCGCCCCAAAACCTCGCGGAGTTCGGGTAAGGCATCGCCGCTCGTGAGCCAGACGCGAATGCCGCTCGCAAGCGCGCCCGCCGCCGCGTCGAGCGCCTCGATCTCATGCGCGGTCAGCCGCAGCGTCTCGCCTTCGAGGCGAAGATCGACGCTGGCGAGCAGGCTCGCCCCGGGTTGCAGAAGATCGCGCGCGCGGGCCAGTGTCTCGCTGAAGAGGGTGATCTCGAACGAGCCGCCGCTATCGGAAAGCCGGGCCCAGGCCATGCGGCTTCCGGTGCGGGTCGGGCGCTCCTTGACGCTGATCAAGAT